>NZ_JAJCKS010000002.1:0-275678 GCF_020558815.1 Blautia sp. 210820-DFI.6.14 | reverse complement strand
AAAAAATCTCCCTCACAGCAAAGTACTCCATACCATAGATGAAAGGGAACAGATATGCGATAACTGCGGGAGTACGATGGTGAAAGTAGGGGAAGAATTCGTCCGCACGGAAGTACAGTTTATCCCTGCAAAACTCAAGGTGATTGACCATTACCGGGAAACGTATGAATGCAGGTCGTGCCGGAAAAACGGAACTCCTTATATGGAGAAGGCTCCGGTGCCATATCCTCCCGTCCTGCATTCTCTGGCATCTGCATCTACCATCACCTGGCTCATCCACCAGAAGTTTGAATTAAGCATCCCGCTGTACAGACAGGAAAAAGAATGGGAGGCTTTGGGATTACGTTTAAGCAGAGCGACTATGTCAAACTGGCTTCTGGTTGTCTATCGGGACTGGCTTGTACACATCGTCCACCGTCTGAAGCTGGAACTTCTGAAACAGAGATACCTTCATATCGATGAAACACATGTACAGGTGCTGAAAGAACCGGGACGGAAAAATACGTCCGATTCCTATATGTGGGTTTACTGCAGCATCAGAGATGCTGTAAATCCCATCCGCTACTTCGAGTACCAGCCGGGACGAAGCGGGAAATATCCGGAAGCGTTTCTGAGGGAATATGAAGGTTATATCCATACAGACGCTTACTCCGGATACAATGCAGTTTCAGGAGTAAAAAGATGTCTTTGCTATACGCATCTGCGCCGGGCTTTCGTGGATGCGCTCCCAAAAGACATCCATAATTCGGAAGCATCAAAACCTGCGGAAGCAATCCTCCGTCTGAATCAACTCTTTAACATAGAGTCAGAGTTGGAGGCGCTCCCTCCTGATCAGAAGAAAAAAGAACGTCTTATCCGCGAGAAACCGCTTCTCGAGGCTTTTTGGTCATGGGCAGAAAAAAGTGCCATCGGAGAGCTGCCGAAATCCAAACTTTCAAAAGCTTTTCATTACGCCTTAAATAACCGTGAAGGTTTTTGGAATTATCTGGAAGACGGGAATTGTTCCATCAGTAATTCGCTTGCGGAAAACTGTATCCGTCCCTTTGTGATCGGCAGAAAGAACTGGCTGTTCTCCGGCAGTCCGAAAGGGGCGGAAGCCAGTGCAGGAATCTATACACTGGTAGAGACAGCGAAAGCGAATGGGCTTGCCCCGATGAAATATATAAAATATATCCTGTCCGACATGCCGGGGAGTGCTTTTCTTGAACATCCTGAATATCTGGATGATTATCTGCCTTGGAATCCTCTTGTAAAAGAATTCTGTCGATAACCGTTGACCTTTTAGTATAAAAGGCTGACGGTTATTTTTCTATACACTGTTTTATTTGACGCTTACTTTACTTCTTTATTTTACCTCATATAACACCCCATAATATATCTCTGTCACTAACAACACCTAAAAGTCTTCCAACAGTAACAACTGTCTCATTTTCATTCTCAAAAGTCATTGCGCAGTAGCATACGGTACAGCCCAAGGGCTTTTTTCGTTTTCAGCCATCAAATTTGCTCTTCATCACTTGCCGAACATGGATCCTGCCGAAGGCTTCGGAATTATTAAAGCATTGGCCGTATATAAGTGTTCCAAACATTTCAACCAAATTTACCAATTATTCTACGCCGAAAGCTGGAGACATCGTAATGTATCATAATGGGTCGGTATTTAATCATACTGGACTTGTTATTGCTGTTAGTGGTAATTCTTATAATTCCATTAATAACTCTGGCGAAACAACAACTATAATGCCTTTGGGGCCGCCACAAAGCAGGGTGTGAAAAAATTCCAGACTTCTAAGGGATTAACTGCGGATGGAATTGCGGGAAGAGATACTTTTGCAAAGCTTGCAGGTGTTTAACGATTTTTGAACATGCGTCTGACGAGCGCACCTGAGAAAAAGGCACTGCATATGCAGTGCCTTTTCCGAGAAAATGCGAGAAAATCTAATATTCACTGGGAGCGGTATCTTCAAAATCTTCGTTTTCCGATTCACTCACATCAGGTACATATTCATCGGCCTTTTTCTGCGCTTCCTCTAATGTACTGGAAGGTAAATATTCCTCCCCATCACTCGTAAGCTTGATTACTATATTAACGTTATTCTGACTATAATACTCCAGGTCAACATTCAGTCCGGATCGTACAGCACTCCCATTAGCTATATTCAGGACGGCGTTTTCTATATTAAAAACCATATTATAATAATTTCCTGATTCGCCCACTTCTACTGTTATCGTATTTTCATCGGAATACAGAATATTACCAGTGATATATTGGATATCATAAGTTTCTTCCTGTGCAGATTCCTGATCTGCGGGGTCTCCCTGGCTTTGGTAAATTTCCGCTTCTGCGTTATTTCCAGACTGTTGATTCTGCACACTGTCTCCTGGATTTGTTGCCACAGCTGTGGGCGTTGGCTTCCTGGTAACAGCCGTAGTAATGTTTGGAATAAACTTTACAGCATCCTTACCACTTTCGCTTTCCGTTTGCGCGGATTCGTTGCTTCCTGACAATTCACATCCTGTCAGGGTCACCGTGATACCTGTCAATATCACAAAAAACACTTTCAGAATCTTTTTTCTCATTTTTTTATCCTTTCTTTTTTACTTTTTACAATTTTTATTTTACTCTAAATAACTTCCCATTACCTATTTCTGGCACTAATAACACCTAAAAGTCTTCCAATAGAAATAATAGCTGTTTTATCATTCCAAAAAGTCCGTGGCCTATCATACAAGGATACAGGCCACGGACTTTTTTCATCATTTAAGGACATCAATTCTTTTTTTCATCTCATTCCGAACGTGAATCCTGCTTCGCCAGAAGATGGTTCTTTATTTCGTTCAGATCATTCTGAACGGTATAAAGAATCTGATATTTTTCTGTAAGCTTTTCTATTACAGACTGATAATTATTTTCACGTTCTTCCTGTTTCTTGTCCCTCTGCTCATTCGATTTCACTACGTAGATGAGCAGAAATACCGCCACCACTGCCCATATCCCCTGCGACAGAGCGGCATCGAGCATAGTTGTCTCCATGTCCTGTTTCCTCCTTATTCTTCATTTCCAATTATCACAACAGTTTCAAAATATGTAGAGCCATATTGAAAATCAATTTCTCCATCGTATTTTTCAACAATTCTTTTTACACTTTCAATTCCCCAGCCATGTTTTTCTTTTTCCTTTTTATTAGTTAAAAATCTCCCTTTCCTCACTATCGGTGCACTTATACTGCTGTTCTTCACTTTAATAATCAGCATATCATTTACATTGCGAACTACGCAATAAATATTTTTTCTTCCATCTTCACATTTATCCGCAGCTTCTATAGCGTTGTCAAGCAAATTTCCCATAAGCATTATACAATCCGAATCTTCCATGGGGATATTTTCCACCTGAGCATCCAGTTTAAATGAAATCCCTGTTCTTTTCATTTTTCTGTTTTTGATACTCAGCATAAAATCAAGAGTTGATATTCCTGTCCATGTGATTCTATTTCTCGATAAAGAGGTTGCTTGATAATTATTCAAAAATTTCTGAACCTCCTCCACATTTCCATTATCCAAGCACTCTGCCACATAAGAAATTAAATGTTTCTCATCATGTACCAGACATCGGTATCCTTCATATGCACTCTTCAGTTCTTCATACTGTGCTTTAATTACATCATATCTTACATTTAAAATGTTATTCTCCGCTTCGTTAATCCTCTGTTGGAGCCTAATATATGCTATGAAAATACACATCATAATTCCAGTCAAGGCAGCCAATGTTAATGCCAGCTTTTTTCTATCAATCTCACCTTCTCCCAGATTGGCCACTCCCATGAGCAGAAATATTTCTATCCATATCAATATGAACAACTTTTTTTTATGCTCCATAAGCAGTTTTTTCAATAAGCTTACCAATGAATCCACTCTGCTGATAAGCAAAAGTCCAAAACAAATTATGAGGAAAAAGATAATTTCATCTTGTGAATGTATTCTTGGATAGTAAAAGAAATCTTCAAACCTCCGGTTTTGGAAGACTCCTGTATATGCAATATACACTTCCTTTACAAAACCGATATTAACTACATAAACGACCTCCCACAAATATGCTTGAGCAAAGGTACATTGAAAAAAAAGATATAGATACAGCGGTGGAAATATATTCCCCATAATCATCATTGCTATGGATTGATATGACATCCAATATTGTTCAGTCAAATCAAGAGCAATGATTATAAAAAAAACAATTTGCAAAAAAAACAACATTTTTTCTTTTTTGTTTTTCATCCCATGAACTGTAATGATAAGTAAAAGCACACTACAACAGACCCAAAAACGTCCTACACTGTTCCAGTTATTCACCCTGTCCCCAAGCATACATTTTGTCATCTTATACATTCCTGTCATAAGCAGAAATATCAGGCACCCACAAACCATATTAAACTTCTTATCATACTGTATTCTTTTGGGAAATATTTTCCCAAATATACAGAATCCTATTCCTGTCTCCATTAAAGCTGCCAGTCCATATAAAGCAAATTTAGCCATTTGTATTCCCCACACACATATATAATTAACTTATGTCGTTTTCTCTGCTTCTCATCCCCTTCCCTCAGCGGACGATTCAGATTATAGCACAAATAAATCGGCAGAAGTGAAGTGTCCTCTAAATGCAGTTTCATGTCCTCCAATAATCAAATACCATTTGAACTCACCTCTCCCAGAAATCCACGATTGCCTGTTTGACACTTTTAAAGCGTTCCCTGCTTACTGTGACGATATTCCCATTGCGCATATACAGGTCATGGTTTTTCATCCTCATGACGTGCCGGATATTGACAAGATATCCTCTGTCTGCCATGATAAATCCATCCGAAGCCAATTGTTCCTCCAGGGAAGAGAGACTGGCACGTATCCCTGTTTCACCGCTTCTATGGACAAAGACCACATTTTTCCCCTCTTTCCTCAAGTAAAAAATCTCTGAATACGCAAGCTTTTCCAGAGTCCCCTTCTTTTCTATCACATAATATTTTTCGTTTTTTTCCATAAGCATTGGAAAAAGCGCATCGTAGGCCTCGGACAGCTTCCTCTCCAGACGACTCTTGGGAATGTAGCGGAAAGTATTGACCTCATAGGCCTCAATTGCATAATCTGCGTAATTTGTGATAAATATAATCACCGGTTCAGGATAAAGCTTCCGGATTTCTCTGGATACTTCCAATCCATTCTTTCCAGGCATTTCTACATCCAGGATATAAAGATCATAGCAGGTTTCCTTCAAACCGCTGACGAACCATTCTATGCTTTGGAAGGTATCAACTCTGCAGTCTTCCTGCTTTTCTCTGAAATACGCTTCGGTGATTTCTTTTTCTTTATCCAGATAAACAGCTTCATCATCCAGAATCGCCACATTGATCATCTCTGTTATTCCTCCATAAAAGTATAAAACCTGAAATTCTTTACATCGTAAAAATAACTTTCCTCTTCATTAATCACCAACTCATAGACCTCCGGTTCCTCTTGTGTGCTTCCAGAGGCGCGGGAATATTGATAGATATATCTGCCTTCTGCATGATTTTTCACACGGTCTATAATCTCTTCAATCACTTCATTGATCGTCATCGGATTTTCTCTGCTCGGCTTCCACCTGCCAATCATACTGCGGACTTGCGTTTTATTCAGGCGAATCTTCTTTCCTATCAGATATCCTCTGGGGATAAAATCCTCTTTTTTCTTCCCTGTTTTCTCCAGGATTACCCTGACTGTATCCTCCCTGTCATCAAGGGCAAATCCCATATTAGCATACGCCTGCACATGAAGCAATGCCAGATCCAAATATTCCATGTTTTCGGACTGCTGGTACCAGAGCAGAAGCGTCCTTACACTTCTGTGAAATGTTTCTTTGATTGTAATCCCCCGATTCTGCAGGCTTTGCAGCGACAGCATCATCACATATAAATCCTTCATTCCTTCATCATTCATTCTTACGTCTCCTGTTCTTATCATTTTGAAACCGCCCTGTGCTCTTTTTTTGTCTCTGCGGTTTACATCATTATAATCGGAATTCTTCATCAAACACAAAATGTCCTTTAACAGAATGTCAATGTCTCTCAATTTATTCCGGAACCTGTTTTCAAGCTGTGCTTAGGAAATCTCATACAGCCCTGACAGACCATCTAATATTTCAAAAATCTGTTGCCACTGCCTAATCCGTCTATTAAGATAAGAATATAGAAACGGAACCTTAACCTGTCTCAGAAAGATGGGATTTAATTGAAAACAACTGCAATTGGCATAATTCTTCTCTGTTCAATACGCTGGCCGCAAGGATTTGTTCGAAAAAACGGATATCTGGAAAAATAAAGAATACCGATCCATACAGGGAACTTATCTCGTCATTTTCCTTTCCTTCGCAAATGTAAAGGCCTCATTGCTGCACCTACCGGGATCAGGATAATCGTACAACATAACACCAAGCCAAAAATCACGGGCATCGCCGCTATCGGCAGACCGATGCAGACCACATAAGCCACTTTTAAGAATTCCCAGCTTAATTTCCAGCATAGCCAGATAACTAAAAATCCGAAAGAAACTCTCCCGGGAGATCCGGGCTTATGCGGATATCACCCTTAGCATCACAGACAAAACGGCCAGCTGATACAGACGAAGCAACTGATCAAAAAGTACAGCTCCGCTTACCGCACTCCCCGTGAAATAAAAAAGCACCCAGTATCCTGCATTCTACCGCAGCCGACATCAGAAAGAGTATGAGCTTCACACTGCCAGCAAAGAGGCCCTGAAGGAGTTCGGCGTAAAAGCTCTGCCGAAGCCGGAAAAACCGGACACACAGATTGAAAAATTAGAAGCTGAATAGGCCACCACCCGGGACGAATGGAAAAAACTCCGAAAACAGCAGGATCCCCTGAACATCGTTATCAAGAATTTTAATCAGCTGCTGAATAATGATAATATCCATCTTCACTCTGAACATGTTGAGAAGCAGATACCGTCTTCGCCTGATATTTTCCAGAACCAGGAGACGCTCCATTCAACATCTGCTTCAAGAACCAACACTGTTGTTAAAAATAATAATCACGAGAAATCATAACACATTTATGTGATCTCTTAGATTCTCTCCGCCTTGCTTGTATTTTATTTTCTTCATGGGAAATCGGAATTAAAGGTAAGATGGCTTCATATAAATGAGATTTCTGAGTGCACCAGACATGCCAGAGATATCATCAGCCTGGGGTCTGCCGGATTTATCATGCAGCTGACCAACAGTCTGGTAAGTATCTGTTGCAATAATGTTCTTTCAGTAACAGGCGGTGATATTTATATCTCTGTCATGACTATTATATCCAGTGTTCGCCAGATGGTGGAGATGCCTATCCATGCGATCAATGAGGGAACCTCTCCTGTTCTCAGCTACAATTACGGAGCCAGACGTCCTGAAAAGGTAAAAAAAGCAGGCGATTTTTTCTCCCTGCTTCGTAAAGTATTTATCGTGGTTCCACTGACCTATTTTCTGCCCTATGGATTACACATGGGCACAGATGGCGTATTTATGACAGAACCGGTATCCAATGTGATCGGTGGTTCTCTGTGCTTTATTACCATGCTGGTTACCATATTGCCTGAATTAAACAAAATGGAAACTACATATTTCCCAGAATAATATTAATCAGGTTCTTATCTAGTGCATTGTACCGATGATATTTAATCTTACTACCAATTTTTAATTGGTAGTAAGATTCGGATACAATGATATCAGTTTTTCTCTGGCATCACCTGTTTGAAAATGTCATTTAATTTTCGCTTTTGATTTGTTACGTTCTTCTTTCCATGAACTTAATTCTTTACGGAGCCGTTCAATTGTTTCAATACGTCTGGATAAGCATTGCCGTGTCATGACGTTTAATTCAATCTCTGCCATGTCAAGCCAACTGCCGTGCTTCGGGGTGTAATGTATTTCCAGCCTCTTGATAATCCGTCTTGCTTCTGCTGGAGGAAACGTTTTATACAAGGATGCGGGTTTATGAGTGTTTAAGTTATCCATGACAAGAATGATTTTTTCTGCGTCTGGAAACATTACATCTGATAAATACTTTATTTCCTTTGCCCAGTCAGTAGCTTTTCGATGCTCATGTACGCTTACATGATGCATCCCACCAAGTGGTTCAACAAACACAAATATACTGCATGTTCCATTGCGTATGTATTCGGAATCAATTTTGGCATTATCTCCAGGACGCATTGGTAATGATTTTCTTGCATCTCCCAAAAGTTGATATGGTTTTTCATCCATACATACAACAGGCCGTTTAGAATTATATGGAAGTTCATATACATCAAGGACATCTTCCATACAGGCTACAAATTCTGCATCTTCTTTTGAGGGGATGCACCAGTAGTCGTTTTTGTGAGGTCGAAGTTTGTTTTTTTTAAAGCCCGACCAATTGCATTTTTTCCAACTGGTGTATCCAGTACAACTTTTGCTTGTTCTTCGAGAAGACGCAATGTCCAACGAGAATGTCCTTCCGGTGCAGGACTACATGCAATTTCTATCAGACGTGCTTCCGCACGACCATCCAGCTTACGTTTAGCATTGTCTGAATTAATGTTTCGTTGCAAAGTAACAATGCCGTCAATTCCTTTTGTTGAATACAGTTTTACCGTGTTGGTAATTGTTGCAGGGCACACTGCATTGGACTTTGCTGATTGTTCATGGGTAAGGACTTTCCCGTGAGCTTCATCAAGATCCAAAAGAATCTGACATCTGCTCTTTACTGTTTTTGAAGTCTGCTTTTTCCTGAAAGTAGATTTGATGGTCTTTAATTCATCTTCAGTCAGGTTGATATGATATGTTTTTGGTCTTGCCATTTTGTAATTACCGCCTTTTCTTTTAAGTATACATCAAAACGGCGTAAAAAACAGTAATATTTTAACTATATATCATCGGTACACTACACTAGATTTCTCGTGAGGCATCTGTTAACTGCACTTTTTTGACATTGAAAAAGTTATACTCTCGCAAAAAAAAGAAAAACATCATAATGAAGGGGGCAATACACGCTAAAAACATCTTAATATCTTCTAAAAAAACGTATGAAAAAATGGTCAAAAGCAGCGTTTGGTCACCGTAGTATTTACTGCTGTTTGATACCAAATAGCACTCCGCAGCACCAAAATATTGTACACAGAATCACCAGGCAGTACTATATATTGTTTCCTGTACTAGATATCAAGTGCGTTCTATAGACATCCGGGAATGCCATTGCAAAACGGATATCGACATCCTCTTTGTTTTTCATGACTGCATTGACTTCACCACCGATGTAACGGGCAGCTTTGTCAATCTGCAGAAGTATTTCATCGCGTAATGCTAATTTTCTCATAGTTTTCCTTTCGAAGGTTGTTATATAACTGGTTACATGAAGAAAATTTCGCAACATAATTTATAGCAGCGACATTTCTTCACAATATTCCTATTATATATGCTTTACAAAAGGAATTCAAGCCAAAAAGGGTACAAACTCAAGAATGCATAAACTCAAGAAGCTCTTTTTCGTTTACATTCCACTTGCACATTATCCGGATCCAAGAATATTCCAGGTATTTTCAATCACATCAAGGTAATATACCTGATTATCACTGACTGCATAATGATTTTTGACTTCGATATGATCGTCCAGGTCTTTTCCGAGAACGAATACTCTGCATTCTTTGTCATCGATCATATCTTTGTTTCCGGTATACCATACAAAGAATCCCAGCCCCAGATAGTAGCTGACCTCATCAGTTGAACAGAGAAGTTCATAAGCGTTTTGTACTGTATCACTGTAATAATCCTCATAATAATCTTCAGGAAGATTGCTTTCCATACAGTTGTCAGAACCATTATGTCCATAGTTGAAATCATAGTAGATTGAAAAATCGTAGCAACGCTGTTCTTCTGCCAGGTGGCCGTCTTTCAAAGAAATTGAAGGACGGTAGGAAACGCTCATATTGCCTTCTTTGGATGTGACCATTGTGTTTGAATAAATCTCACTCAGGTTGCATCGGAGAATGATCACTTCATCAGGTGAACCCTCATATAACGGGAAATCCAGATAATCTTTGTAGACGGCATCTTCGGTCATTTCAGAGGAGTATACGCTGATCGACCAGTCCGAAGCCGGAATAATTGCAAAGACTTCATATCCGCCCGCATCTACAACAGTACCATTTTTAAGAAATGGATAGGATGCAACATAATCCTCCTGGTTTGTATAATCCAGAATTTCTTCGGTCGAGGCATCATATCCGATATAACCCAGAAAAGCGATGCCTGCCTGACAGTCATTTTCTCTAAGGATATCCTGTAAAATAGCAAAACTGGAATTACTGTAAGATTCTTCGTCCGGGTATGGATTTTCTGCCATACAGTTTATGGAGGTAACAGATGTAAACATAAAAGCACTGAGGCATATTGCAATTAATTTTTTCTTCATGATGTCATCTCCTCTCTTTGGTTTATTTTAGCGTGGTAACTATTAATTTACTTTCTAATGCAGCAGCAATCAGATCCTCTTTACAGTTGTATCCGGCTTTTGCAATCATTTCCTGAAAGTTCCAGCGTACTCCGGAAGTGGTACAGTTCATTTCTTTTGCAATTTCGGAATAGGACATACCACAGATATATAGCCGGAGCATTTCTAACTGTCGTGGACTGATCTCACCGCTGGTGATCCAGTTCAGTTCTACGTCCGGGGTCACATCCGGAAAAACATGTTCTCCATTAAGAGTCCTGTGTATCACATCACGTATTTCATCTTCACCATGATCTTTGTACCAGAGACTGTCTGCGCATCCGGTCTTAGCTCTTTCCAGAACTTTAGGATCGATCAGAGAAGTTACAATGAGTACTTTGGTTCCAGGATGCTCTTCTCTGATTGCCTTTCCGGCAGACAGGCCGTCATGGTTATGGAAGGTCTGCACATCCATCAGAACCAGATCGATGACAGAATAATTGCAGATCTTTACGGCTTCACGGGCATCTGAAATAGTATCTACGAGCTTTAAATCCGGATCCTGTAAAATAATAAACTCGAAATATTTCTGCATGATCTTCTGATCTTCTACAATGAGTATGCGTGCCATAGAATCATTTCCTTCCAAAATTGAATTAGTATTCTTCATCAAACAGAGGTAAATTCAGCAACAGATAAAAAGCAGGTTCGAAAAAAGTGTTCATAGAGCCACCCTCTGCTTCAACTGCTTTTCGCAGAGCAGACAGTCCACCACCCTCTTTGGCATCCTTTGACGGCAATTCACCATCATTGGTGATCTGAATCTGATATTCGTTGCGTTTCCTTTTCATAATAACAAAAACAGTATTTCCATGTGCATGTCGGGCGCAGTTTGTTACGCATTCACGAATAGCGCGATCTGTAAGGCACCGGTATGCGGGAGTATCTGGATAGCTGCCCTGGATCTGAATGGAAATACCAAGTTCTTCTGCATGTCTTTCGGTATCCTCATATTGGTTTTCTTTATTAGCGACGGTTGTATTGGTAAGGATATAAACCTGCTGCTTTAAAGTTTCCAACTGTTCCTTCATATTTTCTGGTGATTCTTTGTCTTCTAAGATTCTTCGTATAGAGAGAAGGCTCCTTCCGAAGTTATCATGTACCTGCATTTTCATGGACAGAGTTTCCTGTTCGCGTATTTCATCACCGATTCGTTCATACATTTCTTCCAGCTTTTGATTTAGTTTTGCCAGTTTTTCATTGTTCCTCTTAATCTCTTCACTGTTGTAATATATTTCGGAAACATCGAGTGCGACAGTTTGTACATAGCCTTTCAGTGAGGGTTCTGTAAGGTGATATTCCTGAAACATCCAGACGGAACCATCCTGAAAATAGAATACATTGTTATCAGAGTTTAATTTGATCACATTATCCTGTACTGGCTCGGAATTTATGGCATAACGGAAAGAATCAAAATTCTGAAGATAGTTTCCAGTAAGCATTCTGCACAACTCCTGCATTTTGGAGTTGCTTAAGATAATACGTCCGAGAGAATCTGAGAAGCAGACACCGCAGGGAACATTGTTTACCGCTTCATAAACAGACCAGGGAGACAATGTATTATGGTATTCCTTAAGTTCTTTGCAAATTGCCAGAATAAGGTAAACAGTCAGCAGAACAATTACGATCACCAATGCATATGCCGGAAATGAATAAAAGATAGGTTTATGCGGAGGTTTATCCAGCCTGTGCCGATGGTCATTCAAAAGTCCGGCCATAATAAGAAAAGAAATGATCAGCCATGATGCGGAAACAGTTATCTTCCATTTTTCAACAGCACGCATAATTCTTGAAAATAGTAGGATAAATTCAAGAATCAGACATATTTCCATAAGGATCATAAGAACATTTTGTAATTTTATGGTATCATTTATGAGAGCGGACATCGAATAAACCATTCCTGTTCCTCCTCCTGCTGTATTAAAAGTTCAGGTCGTTCTTTCAGAAAATTATGAATATCTGTTGAACTCATAACATGGACAGAAATCTGTAGTTTTTCGTCAATCTGGGTTACACGGAAAAAGACTGAATTTATAACATCAAAAAGCTGTTCAATCAGCCATTCAAAAAAGTCATAGCAGTTCAGAATATCATCTGCTTGAAGCTGCTTTTCTTTATCCTGTACATAATAAGCTGCACGGATCCTGCATAGTTTCAGATTTTCGCAGGATTCTGCAAGACTCTGCTTCAGATCGGCCATAGTAAGAGAATCTCCTTGTGAACTGTATCTGGTAAGTACAAGATTTTTTCTTCTTTTCAAATAGGTTCCTACGACTACAATCTTACTCAGGAGCATATCATATTCTTCTCTGGATTCAGTTTGTTCAAGCTTTTTCATATATGAGGAAAGCAGCTCATACTGTTTGTATGTCTGATCCTGAATCATATTTAAAAGTCGGTTCTGTTCTTCTAGTTTTTTTCTCGCAGCTTCTTTTTGATAAGTCATCTGTAAAAGCTGGTTTCGTTCGGTTAATTCTTCCTGCTGTTCTTCAATATCCTGGTACTGATCCAGAAGTACAGAAATATCTTCTGTCCAGAATAAATGCCCGCCTTTAACAGGAATATGTTTGATCAAAACTCCATTCTCTTGTATTGAAGAATTGGCAATCACACATTCACGCAATTCCTCGGTAAGTTTTGGAAAGTTTCCGGAATAATAATATCGATGAAAAGTGTTATCTGTAATCTCTGCATCCAGACTGCCATTTGACTGGAATAATTCAAAGTAGCGGCTGTTGGTAGGAATCAGACCACAAAGGATGCAGCTTTGGAAGATAGCAGCTATACAAAGACAGCAGATTGCAGTCAGATCGCCTGCAATGGTGCTGATCATAGGCACCCGGAGAATATTTGCAATGTTCCATGCCAGAAGTATAATACCAGGTATTACCGGAAGCCAGAAACGTTTTTTGCCGGAGATTTTGCTTTTGTGAATAAGTATTATGTCCATTGCAATGAGACAAAATATAATCCATCCCTGTATTACAAAAAAGAGAAATCCATAGCTGTAATTTTTGTCTGAATAAGGTGGATTCAGATAAAAATGAAAGACCTGCTGATGCAGATCATTTGTAAATACGGATATGATCAGCAACATAGCCGAGAATAGTAAGAAGATACTTCTCTTTTTTACTTTGTCATGTTCTTCTTCCAAAAGAAAGGAAGCATTTAAACCTAAAGTGGGAATCAGGATCATTGGAAAATAATACAGATACCAACAAATGTGTGTGCTAAGAGGATCCTGAAAAATATGGTATTTTACAGTGCGCAGAAAAAACCAGAATACCATTAAACAGCCAATGACCGTCAGGCACTGACGCATTCTTTTATATACAACATGTTTGTTCAGATAAATGACCCATGCACAATACATTCCAAGATAAATACTGGTACGGCTCTGATCAACTAAAGCTTGTATTAAAGAATTATTGGTGTGAATTAGCCTGCATGTATACGCTGTCAAAAAGCATAATATAACAATTGTATATGATAAAAACCTTTTCTTATGATATGGCATTACGATCCCTTTCCAGAAAAAAGTATCTAAAGTATGCAGGTTACCGGTCGGATATTGAGCGGTAACCTGTTAACTACATTATACTATAATGCCTGAATATTGAGCAATGACAAAGTTTTTCTATTTGTCATTTCGGAATTGTTGTTATCTCAGAATTTGCCACTGGCTCCGCCGTGGGAACGGCCGGAAGAACTTGTATGTGATGAGCTTCCGCCAGAGGAACTGGAAGAGCTGTCTTTTTCATTTCTGATAGTTCTTTGAGTGACGATCCTGTTGACAAAACTGTCAGTTGATCTTCGAAGCGACATGGAACCTTTACGCTCATAAGCTTCTGCGGATTCCTGTTTTTTTACGGATTTAAGATTCTTTGATTTTGATTTAACGAGTCCAAAAGAAATCAGAAAAGCGACAACTAAATCGGCAACGAGCCAGAAAGGATGAACCTTCCCTTTTGAAGGCATATTGTCAACGTCATATGGTTCTCCGGTTGCTGCCTGTCTCAGAAAATCATCACACTGGTCTGCAAAACAATTGAACGCATCTGCATAGTTTCCGCTGGAAAGCTTGCTCTGGAATTGACCGCTGATGAATTCAAGGCCAGCATCTGTAAAAGCTACAGTATGACTATATCCATAAGTAGAGATTGCCCATTCTCTTTCGCCCATGCTGATCAGAAGAAGCAGACCATCATCGTTTTCTCCATATCCGTAGCCATTGTAATCATAGTAGTCATCAGCATATGCTTCGGCTGTTTTACCTTCCAGAGAGTTGACGGTAACGATGCCGACCTCATTTTCATATTTCTGGCTGATATCTTCAAGTTTATTTAATAGTGCATTGCTCTCTTCCTCGGTCAAAAGACCGGCATCATCCACAAGAAGCGGTTTCTGACGTTCTTCCGGAATTGCAGGAATCTCAGTAGGTACTGCAAGATCCTCGGAAGTCACTGCAGGAATCTCAGAATCTGTTTCCTGGCTCTCAGAAGCCATTACCGGAAGTACCAGCATAAATATACAGAGAAGAGAAAGCAGGCAGCCCCATATTTTCTTTTTTATCTTCATATTATCTGTTCCTTCCTGCTACATTAAAAATAAACACTTCAGACCGTACAGCACTCCCCAGATCAGAAAGGTGCGAATTCCAACGGATTTCCAGAATTTTGATTTGTCAATCGGAAGATCTCCAACCATTTTTCCGGTCTGACCGTTCATAGCAAATGTGAATTTCTGACCGTGCCAGGTGGTGTTTAAAAGCCATACCGGATACATGGCATACCAGTAACTGGCATTATGAATCTGTACATTACTGTCTTTAACTGAGGCACCACCGTTATAACCTCTGACGGTTTTACGAAAAGCTCTCTCAGTACATACACGAATTCTGTCACGGGCTCTGTCTATACGTTCATTTACGTTGACATCATAACGGTCAGCCAGGTAACCTGCCAGATAAGCCTGCTGAAACGGTACTGCTTCCTGGAAATTATATGGTTCAATGGCTTCCATCAGTGTATCATCCATTTTTCTGGAACCATCTGCGGGAACATGATCGAAGCTTATGCCTCCTTCACGATAGACACTATAGATTTCACGTGTTGTATATTCCGTATCACCAGATGTATGCGAGTGGACTTTTTCTGCCTCATATGTAATCTGAGCATCTGCATCTACATCAAACAGCCAAAATGGGATATATACGCCTTTGATTTCGTCCACATGGTTTTCTTTCTTGAATACCTTGGGAAGATATTTTTTACCTTTCAGATGCTTATAATAGTTTTCTTTGGCAGCTTTTTTATCCAGTTTAAATGGGATGATATAATCTGGTTTCAGATCACCTGAAAACTGACCTTTCATAGTTATTTTATTATTGCAGAACGGACAGGTCGTTGCCCCTGTTGTTTCCTCAGCTACGATCTCACTTCCACAGGACTGGCAGCTGTAGACGCGCATGCCGTTCAGTTCATCATTCTGCCACTGACCGGTGCTCATTGAGTACCAGTTGTCGTTTGAAATTGATTTTCCGGTCGTCTGTGTATCTTCGGATTTCTGCGTGCGCTGAAACTCTTCGACCGTCATTTCCGTATCGCAGTACGGACATTTCATGTGCTGAGATTTAGAATCAAATACCATCGAGGCATTACAGGATGGACACTTATATTCTGTTACATCAGACATATTCCGTATTCCCCCTTTTAATTCAGTAGCATTAATTCAGTATCACGGTTTTGGTGATCCACAGTATTCACAGAAAGCACCTGTGTTTGTAGCACCGCATGCACATACCCATGTATCACCAGAAGCCTGCTGAGGTGTATTCTGGTTCATCATGCCGCCCTGCTGCGGATAGCCCTGGTTCATCATGCCGCCCTGCTGTGGGTAGCCCTGGTTTATCATGCCGCCCTGCTGTGGGTAGCCCTGATTCATCATGCCGCCCTGCTGTGGGTAGCCCTGATTCATCATGCCGCCCTGCTGCTGGTAGCCCTGATTCATCATATTGCCCTGCTGCGGATAACCCTGATTCATCATATTGCTCTGCTGTGGATAGCCTTGATTCATCATATTGCCCTGCTGTGGGTAGCCCTGATTCATCATGCCGCCCTGCTGCGGGTAGCCCTGATTCATCATGTTGCCCTGCTGCGGGTAACCCTGGTTCATCATGCCATTGCTATAAACCGGTGCGGGTGCCGGTGCGCCGGTAAGTGCAGTTATGATCTGATTTGCAAGTTGTTCATAATTCATCATTTTAGCTCGTTCATGATCTTTTACAGAGAAGGTATTAAGCTTAAAGTCCATATCATCAAACCAAGGTGTGTTAACGCCAAGTTTTATCTTGTAATCATAAGAATAGTTGTATCTTGGTGGCACATAAGATCTGGATTCACCATCCTGATCTTTGTATTCTTCTTCTACTCGCTGTTCATCGATGTCTAAACGACAGGAGGTTATTGCAGACAGAGGTACGATATCCGGATTATCCTGTTCGCTCATATTAAATGCTACGGCGAACAATCCTTTGTTATCGTCGATAAACACATGATATCTGTCTGCAGAAAATTCACGAGTGATACTGAAACTGCGAACAGCATTTTTGTTTTTTTCTCTGTATTCCAGCTGTCTTTTGATATCTTCTACGGTGCTGTGGCGTCTTTCTTCAAACCAAGGAGAAAGCTTGCTGGCACAGTTCTTACACAGATTTCCATCGTCCAGTTTGCGGTTTCCTAAAAGTCCAATTTTTTCACCGCAGATATCACAGTTCTTTTTATCAAATAATCCCATTATTTAAACCTCCTTCAAAGAGTAAGAGAATTTATGTTATTTTTTCTCCAATTTGTCAAAGAATACTTTTACAGTCCAATCCATGGAATCTTCACTGTCTTCACCGTCTGCAGCTTCTTCTGTTTCTTCTGGATCATCCATACTGTCAGCAGATGTGAAACATAATTTGCCATCGTCAAGAAGATATAATCTCATGGTATCTGTATCGAATAATGAATAGTCTTCGGTGTCTTCTTCGGTTTTTTCTTCTGTTGATTTTAATACTAGGGCATTTGTGTCCAGATCGCCTTCAAGCTCAGTGGTGGTTTCCGTTCCGCTTTCAATTGTTACAAGTGTTGCTTTACCGCCATCGATTGTAAGATTAAACTGCATATCAAAGAGTGTTCCGGTTGGAACCTGCATTCCAAACGCAGACATTATGGAACTGCTCCATTCACCATCAAAATCTTCAAGTTTGGTGTCTGTGAGTGCTTTTCCAGGTTCATAAGGTTTATATTCTTCTTTTTCCTGTCCAAGAGTTACGGTCATTCCATCCATGCTGATTGTGATTTTTCCATCTTCATAGGTGCCTTCCATAACTTCATCATCTGAGGTTATGATAATGTTATCTCCGTCAATCTTCCATTCAAAATCATCAACGTCTGCTTCTTCTGATTCAGAAGATGTTGTTACTTTACCTTTGCCGTCTTCATTGATTTCCATAGACATTTCCATCATGATTGCATTTGGATGAAATTCATTCATGCCGTCCATGGAAAGACTGTTTGCGTACCATGTACCAACTACATCTTTGTTGTCTAATGCATAAACATTTGTACACACAAGACCAGTCATCATAATTCCTAATGCACCCGCTGTAAAGATTTTCATTTTTTTACTCATACTTGATTCTCCTTTCATCTTTGGAATAAAATGTTGTCAGATTTTTCTGCAAATACTATCTGTAATTATTATTATACGGACATATTTCGGATAATCACTAACACTTCTGCTAGTGATTTCAAAAAAATGAAAATATCAGGAAAATTGATATAAAAAAGAGGTGATTTCCCGTTGTGGGCTATCACCTCTGTGAGTTTTATTTATGATCTGCAGCTGTCCGTTGCGGCCATTCTGCTGACTTCCGGATTACCATCCAGATGCTGCATATTTAAGGTCTTTCTTTTTAGTCTTTCCTGTTCGGATTGTTTCAGGATAAAATCTTTAATTTCTTTGGCATTTTTTATGTGCTGTAATTTAAGATCAGGATCCGTTACATCTCCAGTGAAGCAGTGAATGGTACCGATACCAAGGATTCGTTCCATCAGAGTGGTTTCCAGACGGACATCAATTACTTTGTACATGTAACAGTCATTCTCCACTTTGTTGAGCAAACCAGAATCGATTGATATGAACTCATCAGTTACGGTATAAGTAGTAAAGGTCCATGGCAGACCAAGAAACATAGAACGCTTTTTTTCTTTGTAAGTCATAATTCAAATCTCCTTTCAAACTTCGCGGTTCAGCACACGATTGATCTGGCGAAAATCCTTCAGTGCCTGGCGACCAATCTTGAAGATCTTTTTCATATTAATCGAGTTGATACCGCCCTGTCTTGGACGGAAAGTGATTGGCAGATATTTGACGCGGCATCCCTTTTTTGCATAGATTACTGACAAGACCACATTGGACAGATTAAAATCATTAGGGATCAGGTCAATATATCTGCGTAGAGTATCTGCCTTCATCAGACGGAATGGCGTGTTGGCATCTTTGACGGAAACACCGAAACAGATACGAATCACAAGGCGTAGAATACGAGTAACAAAGATACGACTGCCGCCATCCTGACGGTTGTTTCGCCACCCAATGACCATATCCCATGCTTCCCTCTGATCCCAAAACTGTTCAAATTCAGAGGGAAGCGTCTGCCCATCGGAATCAGTCTGAAAAACAAAATCTGCACCATGATCAAGTGCATAATGATATCCATATAAAACAGTTGCACCATGTCCACTGTTTGTTTTCGTGATAGGGCTGAACAAAGGGTGTTCTTTTGCATATTCCTGCATGATTATGTATGTATCATCCTTGCTTCCGTCATCAATCACAACCAGGCGGGATTCACCGTTTCCGGAATGCGCCTGAATGACAGGATACCAGTCATCAAGTACTTGTCGGATATTTTCTCGTTCGTTATATGCCGGTATGATTATAAAAAGTCTATCTGTCTTTGTTTCCAAGATAATTCTCCTGTGGGATATTCTGCAGACATGGGTTACCTTCTGGCAAGTTCACTGGTAATCTCTTCCCAGGTAACTCCCTTTTCTACCATCAGAACCATGGCATGATACAGAAAATCCGAAATTTCATATTTGATTTCTTCTTTGTCAGGATTTTTTGCTGCTATGATAATTTCTGCACATTCCTCTCCTACTTTCTTGAGAATCTTGTCAATTCCCTTGTCAAAAAGATAATTGGTATAAGATCCATCTTTTGGATGTACCTTGCGGTCAGCAATCACATCGTAGACATCCTGAAAGACATGAAGAGGATTTGTGTCGTTATACTCTTTCTGAATCAGAGGTTTGAAGAAACAACTCCGACTTCCGGTATGACAGGCTGCTCCGATCTGATCGACTTTAGCGAGGATTGTATCATTGTCGCAGTCCAGCGCAAGTGATTTTACATACTGAAAGTGACCGGAAGTAAGACCCTTGAGCCAGAGTTCCTGACGACTGCGGCTCCAGTAAGTCATTTTACCAGTTTTCAGAGTATTTTGGAAGGCCTCTTCATTCATATATGCTACCATAAGTACCTGGTCGTTTTTGTAATCCTGAACTACCACCGGAATCAATCCGTCATTGTTGAGTTTGAAATCAGACCAGCTGATAGCACTTTCGAAAGTAATGACCGGAATTCCGGAAGCTTTGCAGTCTTCTTTGAAATTAATAAGTTTCACCTCAAGAGAACTGATATAAGCACCGCTTAAAGCATGTACAGATTCTTTTTTGAGAAGATCTTTCAGGGCATCTGTTTTACTCTCTTCTGTATGAAGAATAACTTTCATATCAGAACTCGTAGCGATTTCGTCCTGAATCGTATCCAATGCAAGAATTTCATCTGCATACTTTTCAATCAGTTTTTGGTTATCTGCAAATTCTTCCATAGAAGAAATACTGATGACCATTTTTTCTTTACCGAAACGTTTGGATACTTCCTCAAGAAGTAAAATATTACTTTCTTTGGAAAAATTCAGAACAACTTTGGCACATCCGGCATAAAGAAGCTTTTTGACATCTTCCATGCGATTGATATTTCCAGCTGCCATAACAGGAATTTCAGCAATCGCACAAATCTGTTTGATATTTGCAATAGCCTGATCATGCTCTTTATCTCCAGACGAAAAGTCAAAAACCAGCAGTTCATCTGCTCCGTTATCTCGGTAAAAACGCACAAGATCTTCTATATTTCCTTCTCCAAAGAGATTTCGTTGACCAAATCCGGTAACTGCCTTTCCTGATTGCAGATACAGGCATGGAATCAGTAGTTTATCTGCCATGTGTATTCCTCCTTATGCAAGACTTCCCTTGGTAGAGAGTACATCTGTAATGCGTGGATCATAGGAAACAGCCTGATCCAATGCTTTGGAAAAGCTTTTGAACATTGCTTCGGCAACATGATGGCTGTTGCCACTGGTAAGTACTTTGATATGCAGGTTCATGCCACAGGAATAAGAAATAGCATAGAAAAACTCTTTTACCATTTCAGTGGACATATCTCCGATCTTTTCGGAAGTAAACTCTGCATCCCATGAAAAATATGGCCGGCCGGAAAGGTCGATTGCACAGAGTACAAGAACTTCATCCATTGGGAGGATACAGCTTCCGTAGCGGCGGATTCCTTTCTTGTCTCCAATTGCTTCTTTGATCGCAGTACCAAGGACAATACCGGTATCTTCAATTGTATGATGGTCATCTACCTCCAGATCGCCATGGACACGAACGCAGAGATCAAAAAGGCCATGTCTTGTAAAACCGTCAAGCATATGGTTAAAGAAACCGATGCCGGTTTCAATATCAGAATAACCAGTTCCATCCAGAGTCAGTTTGAGTTTGATCTCTGTTTCTTTTGTATTACGTTCTACAGATGCTTCTCTTGCCATATCTGTTTCCTCCTACTGTTCTTCGTCTTCAAAACGGACAGCAATAGAGTTGGCATGTGCAGTCAGCTGTTCTGAAGTTGCAAACTGTTCAATGTCTTTATGAATTTTACGCAGAGCTTCTCTTGAATAGTACACGATACTGGATTTTTTTACAAAATCATCGACAGAAAGTGCGGAGAAGAATTTTGCTGTTCCATTTGTCGGAAGAACATGGTTTGGCCCGGCAAAATAATCGCCGAGTGGTTCAGAGCTGTTTTCACCGATAAAGATTGCTCCGGCATTTCTTACTTTCATCATTACTTCGAATGGATTGGCAGTTACAATCTCCATATGTTCCGATGCGATAGCATTGGCAGCTTCGATTGCTTCATCCATGTCTTCTGCAATTAAAATATAACCAAAGTTATCGAGGGACTTCTGGATGATCTCTTTACGGGAAAGGACTTTGACAAAACCGTCAACTTCTTCGCTGACTTTTGCTGCAAGTTCCTTACTTGTCGTGATCAGGATGGCAGAAGCAAGCTCGTCATGTTCTGCCTGTGAAAGAAGGTCGGCAGCTACATATCTTGGATTGGCTGTTTCATCGGCAAGAACCAGAATCTCACTTGGACCGGCAATGGAGTCAATGCTGACATAGCCATAGACCGCTTTTTTGGCAAGCGCTACAAAGATGTTTCCAGGTCCTACAATTTTGTCAACTTTTGGGATGCTTTCTGTACCGTAAGCAAGTGCACCGATTGCCTGTGCTCCGCCGACTTTGTAAATTTCATCTGCACCGGCTTCTTTGGCTGCAACCAGAGTGGATGGATTGACTTTACCGTCTTTTCCCGGAGGAGTTGTCATAACGATCTGGTCTACTCCAGCTACTTTGGCAGGAACGATGTTCATCAGTACGGAAGAAGGATAAACAGCCTTTCCGCCCGGAACATAAACACCAACACGTTCAAGGGCAGTTACTTTCTGTCCAAGCATGGTACCATTTGTTTCACTGGTGAACCAGCTGTTCTGGCGCTGTTTTTCGTGATAGCTTCTGATATTAACAAGTGCTTTGCGGATAACATCGATCAGAGCCGGATCGACTGCCTCATAAGCTTCTTTTATTTCTTCTTCAGTTACTTTGATCGTATCTGCACTGATTTCTGTTTTGTCGAACTCTTTTGTATAGGCAAAAAGAGCGGCATCGCCTTCTGTTTTTACTTTGTTCAGAATTTCGTCAACTGCTGCTTCAAATTTGCCATAGTTGTTTGGGCTTCGTTTCAGGAGATTTTCCAGAATATCTTTTGTACTTTCTTTTGTAAGTGCTACTGTACGCATTATGTTCATCCCTTCTGTTGGTTATTATTTACTGATCACATTTCTGAGATCACGGATCAGGTTACGGATTCGTTCATCTTCCATTTTCATGCTGACCTGGTTTACGACCATTCTTGCAGAAAGCGGGCAGACTTCTTCAAGAACATTCAGACCGTTTTCACGCAGGGTGCTTCCGGTTTCAACAATATCTACGATCACTTCGGAAAGTCCGACGATCGGAGCCAGTTCGATGGAACCGTTCAGCTTAATGATCTCTACTGTCTGATGTTTCTTATTATAAAAATAGTCTTTGGCAATGTTTGGATATTTGGTTGCAACGCGGATCAACTGGTTGTTCTGAAGCAGTTCACGGGCACTTTCCGGTCCACAGACACACATACGACATTTCCCGAATCCGAGGTCCATTACTTCATAAAGCTTACGTCCTTCTTCAAGAATGATATCCTTGCCAGTGACGCCGATATCGGCAGCACCGTATTCAACGTAAGTTGGTACATCAGGTCCTTTGGCGAGGAAAAAGCGCAATTTCAGATCTTCATTGACAAAGATCAGTTTGCGGGTATCTTTGTCACGCATTTCTTCGCAGGTGATTCCAATCTGTTCAAACATATCCAGCGTTTTCTGTGCAAGTCTTCCCTTCGTAAGGGCAACGGTAAGATATCTCATATCAGCAGTCCTCCTTTTCACGGCGAAGAGCTACAGCCGTTCCTTCGCTTCTCAATTTCTGCGCATCCAGAATGGCTTCGCGGCGATTAGCTTCTGTATAGGTAAGAATGACCGGTGCTTTTTTTTCAGGAAGTGAGAGCTTCTGTCTGGACAGAGCCATAAGGAGATTATCGACAGTGATGCCAAAACCAATGGAGGCAGCAGGTTTGCCGAAATGTTTCAGAAGATTGTTGTAACGTCCTCCTTTTACGACTGGTTCACCGGTTCCATAAGTATATGCCTGGAAAATGATTCCTGTATAATACTGAAATTTGCTGAGCATACCGAAATCAAAGCTAACATACTTTTCATATCCGTAAATTTTGAGAATTTCATAGATTTCTTCCAGCCGTTCTACCGCTTTGATTGCACAGATATTGTCTGTCAGACTGCGTGCTTTCTGAAGAATTTCTGAAGAGCCGAACAGGTGTGGAAGTTCCAGAAAAGCTTTTTCCAGAGATTCCGGAATATTCTGGCTGCGTACAAGATCTTCTACACCAAAATAGTTTTTCTGGGAGATCAGGGAACGGAGATTTTCTTCTTCTTCGATATCCAGATTGGCATCCTGAAGAAGAGATTTGAAATAGTCAACCTGTCCGACACTGACCTGAAATTCTTTTAATCCGGCTTTTAAAAGGCATTCAACTGTCATGGCGAGAAGTTCTGCATCTGCTTCGGCAGAATCATCACCGATACGTTCTACACCCATCTGAGTGGTCTCTTTGAGTCGGCCCTGATAGCTGGAATTATTGATAAAAGTGTTTCCTGTATAAGAAAGTGTTATAACCTGGTGCTCCGGATTAAAATAAGTAGCGCAGGCTCTTGATACGGATGGTGTGAAGTCCGGGCGTAATACCAGGGTATTTCCTTCACGGTCAAAAAATTTATACAGATCCTTGGAAGGAATTGTACCTACTTCTCTGCTGAATACTTCAAAATATTCAAAGGAAGGAGTTTCAATCTCCTCATATCCATAGGAATCAAATACTTTGCGGATTTCTGTCTGAAGATGATGCTTCTGGCTGCACTCTCCATTATAAATATCGCGAACACCTTCAGGTGTATGAAAAATTCGCTGCATAGTCGTTTCCTCCTCATTACAGATAAGCACTTTAACGTACTACCATGCTACTATGTAAAAACAAGAAAATTATAGTAGAAAAAATAGAAAATGTCAATCCCGCAATTTCAGATCTGTCTGGATTCCATCCAGATAGGGAACAAGAAATCCATTTTTTTTCTGTAAATAGTAAATGGAATTCAATTCTTCGCGCCGAAAGCTTTTGCGCCCTCCGGACTGCATGCGATTCCAGAACTTCATCAGGTCACGGAGCGGAAGGTAATAAAACAGATCTGCATGACTGAAAAAAATAAGAAAAAAAGCAATTCCGCCCTGCTGCTCAAAGGCGTTCATGAATTCGACCTGATGCGGGTGGATATTGCTTAACGGAAAAGTATCAACACTGCATTCTTTAGCATCAAAGCAGACCGGGATTCCCTGAACAGCACCGATATAATCGACTGTACTGCGTTGCTCAAAGTATGCGAGTGTGATATGACGGTTTTCTTTGTCCATGCGGACTGGTGTGATCGGCGTTGGAATTTTCTGAATCAGAGCAAGGTTTTTTTCTGCATATTGTTCATTGGTTCGGTTCACGAGATCCTCCAGGGTTGAACCCCGGAGGCCTCTGCTGTTCCAGGTTGCCATATTGGAAAATCCTCTCAGTTCAGAAGTTTGATAGATGGATAATAGCGTACAATGGCTTTTCCAACAATCTCATCAAAGGATACAAATGTGTTTTTCCAGAATCTTGAGTCTCTGGAATATTCGCGGTTGTCACCGAGCATAAAGTAACTGTTTTCCGGTACCTTATAGGGACCATAATTTCCGGTCGGAACCTCCGGTACGAAGCTGTCATCCAATGGTTCATCAGAGCCATTTATGTATACTTTACCGTCACGGATTTCAACGGTTTCACCAGGAAGTCCGATCAGACGTTTGATGAACAGCTGGCTTTCATCATCCGGAAATTTGAAGATGATGATATCAAAGCGTTCCGGATCTTTGGTTTTGTAGGAAATGTGTTTGCCGAAGAAATCGAAGTTCAGACCATATGCCATGCGGAAACCGAAGATACGGTCACCGGTCATAATCGTATTTTCCATGGATTCAGACGGAATTTTGGCGTTGATGAGAACAACATTATTTACAACAAGAACTACTACTACAACAATGATGATCATTTTTACATAATCCCAGATTTCATTCCAGATTTTCATAACTACACTCCTCTAAATGTTCTTCTTTTAATATATGTTGAAATTGCACTGGTAAAACTGCCTCAAAATGTTTTTCGGACAGGTTATGCAATTTTCCTTCAAGTTCAGGAAAAGTCAGGCGATAAGCATGGAGAAGCTGATGTTTCAGCCCATAATGATCACGGAAATATCGATTGAATTCCTGGCTACCGTATTTTGCATCACCGGCCAGAGGATGTCCCTCAGATGCCAGATGCGCACGAATCTGATGTGTACGGCCCGTGATCAGTCGTACTTTCAAAAGAGTTGCATGCTCATTATTGCAGATAGGTGTGTACTGTGTTTCGATTGGCTGGGCATCTTTTTCTTTTGTCGGTGAGACACTTACTTTATTCAGGTTTGCATCTTTATGCAGATATCCACGGATATGCCGCGAGCGGGTAAGCTTTCCCTTAACGATGCATAAATAGTCTTTATGAACGGTACGATCATGAAATAACGTTGACAGTTCCTGCAGTCCTGCAAGAGATTTTCCGGCTGCGATAACACCGCTTGTATTTTTGTCCAGACGGTTGCATACGGAAGGATGAAAGGTCCGCAGATTTTCTTCTGTCAGTGAACCATTTTGAAGAAGATATCCAATCAGGTATTCTACCATGGAAGGTTCTTTGGTATCATCTGGCTGAGAAAGCATACCTGTCGGTTTGTTAATCAGAAGAATATCAGTGTCTTCATAGATGATATCCAGATCAGTTACGGCCCTTGCTGTCTGTTCCTGCTGACTGAATTTTGAAAAAGTTTCATCACTGAGAAACAGTCTGATCTGGTCTCCGGTGTTGAGCTTTTCGTTTCCAGTTGCTTTTCTGCCATTTAATGTGATGTTTTTTTTGCGAAGCATTTTATAAAAAAAGCTTTTGGGTGCATTCCGGAGTAGTTTTGCAAGATATTTGTCAAAGCGCTGTCCGGCCTCGTTTTCGGTGATTTGGAATTCTTTCATAAAGCTCCTTTACAGACAGATTGCCAGAATAGTGTGTTTGATCAGTTCATTTCTGGAAAGTTCCGGATATTTTTCGTCCGGGCGGAATTTAATTCCCTCCTCCAGAGATTCTTTGTGTGCATTCATGGAATCAAGACGTTCCAGAAACGGATCCAGTCGGGTAAAAATCTTGACGGTTGCTTTGAAACTGTTTCCTCTGAGAATCTTCTGACATTCCCGCTCCATGAAAGCTACGTCAATTTTAGGATCACTGCTATATCCGACAACAGTGTTTCCACAAATTGCAAATGCGTCAATGTTTGCACTTTTCTCATAGAAAGTCATGTACATTTCATAAGACATGGTAAGTTCGCCGGCATGTTCATGAATCCTACGGTATACAGATGTTTCTACTTGTCTGGCGCGAAAGATCATGATCAGGCTGACCAGAGATTTGCAGGCTGGAAGGCAGCCGACAACAGCTATCACAGTCCAGATAGTCAGTCTTGTATGAAAATATAGCATTGCTGAGAAAAAAATCAGCAAAGGTACTGCAAATAAAACAGCTGTAATAAGAATCCGCCGTTTCTTTTCGGAGGCAAGATATCCATAATCTCCCTTTCTGGAAGAATTACGTTTTTTTGTTTTACTCATGTAATGCTCCTTTAAATGTTTTATTTCTTCGTTTTTTTCTTATGTGTATTGCGGATGGTGGTTCTGTGAGCTGGTCTGCGTGAAGAACCAGAGTTTTTGTTTCCTGAAGAAAAACTGTTTTTCTTTTCCGGACGAATTAGGCATTTCGGACCAAAACCGACCAGATCCATGCGTCCGGCACGCTGCAGTCCTTCCAGAACCAGCTTACGGTTGGCTGGATTCTTGTACTGCATCAACGCACGTTGTATCGCTTTTTCATGAGGATCTTTCGGTACATAAACCGGTTTTCCGTCCAGTGGATTGATACCGGTATAATACATACAGGTAGAAAGTGTGGATGGTGTTGGATAAAAGTCCTGCACCTGTTCCGGGGTGAAGCCAAGATCACGCACATATTCAGCGAGTTTTACGGCATCTTTGATCGTACATCCTGGATGAGAAGACATAAAGTATGGAACAGCATACTGTTTCTTGCCGGTAGCTTCATTTGCTTTGTCATATTCTCTGAGAAACGTCTGATAGATTTGATGAGATGGTTTACCCATATAGTGAAGTACCTGGTCTGAAACATGTTCCGGTGCAACACGAAGCTGTCCACTGATATGATATTTGACCAGTTCCTGCATAAATACAGGACTTTTATCTGCGACAACATAATCAAAACGTACACCAGAACGGATAAAGACTTTTTTGACACCGGGTACTTTGCGCAGTTTTCGAAGAAGGGAAACATAGTCTGTGTGATCTACCTGAAGGTTTCCACATGGCTTCGGAAAAAGACACTGGCGATTCTGACAGACTCCTTTTGTCAGCTGTTTCTGACAGGATGGTTGTCTGAAATCTGCGGTCGGACCGCCTACATCATGAATATAACCCTTAAAATCAGGATCCTTTGTCATTTTGATGGCTTCTTTCAGAATCGATTCATGGCTTCGGGTCTGAAGGATTCTGCCCTGATGAAATGTCAGTGCACAGAAATTACATCCACCGAAACAGCCACGGTTGCTGGTGAGACTGAATTTAATTTCATTCAGTGCCGGAATACCGCCTTTGGCATTATACATCGGATGCCAGGTGTCAGTATATGGCAGATCATAGACATCATCCATTTCCTGCTGTGAAAGCGGATGTGCCGGAGGATTCTGAATAATATAGCCTCTGGTTCCATAACTCTCAGCAAGTGGTTTGGCGGTAAAAGGATCTGTATTACGGTATTGAACTGCGAAACTGTCAGCATAAGTGTGTTTGTTAGACGAAACTTCCTCATAGGAAGGGAGAACGATTGGTTCGAATGCACGGGACAGATCTTTGCACTTGTACACAGTACCAGGAATGTAAGTGATCTCTTCAACTGGCAGTCCACTCTGTAGTGCTTCGGCAATCTGAAGAATTGAATGCTCTCCCATTCCGTAAGAAATCAGATCCGCACCGGAATCCATAAGGACACTTCTACGCACGCGGTTATCCCAGTAATCGTAATGAGCAAGACGTCGGAGGCTTGCCTCAATACCGCCAAGGATAATTGGAGTATGTTTATATGTCTGACGAATCAGGTTGCTGTATACGACCGTTGGCATATCCGGCCGAAGTCCCATCTCGCCGCCCGGAGAATAAGAATCTTTCTGGCGATGTTTCCTTGAGACTGTGTAATGATTGACCATGGAATCCATATTTCCGGCTGTTACAAGGAAACCAAGGCGCGGTTCACCAAAAGTCTGAATGCTTTCTTTATGACGCCAGTCCGGCTGTGGGATGATTCCCACACGGTATCCACGACTCTCAAGGAGACGGCTGATAATGGCAGAACCGAAAGAAGGATGATCTACATAGGCATCTCCTGTGATATATACAAAATCGACCTGATCCCATCCGCGCTGCTGCATTTCCTGCTTTGTTACGGGTAAAAAGTTTTGCATTATATACTCCTAAAATGAAACGGACTGGGCTCTATAACCCTCCGCAATAATGTCGAGCTGACGATGAAAACGGGCAAGCTGCTGAAGATCTTTTGTGCGGAATACCCGTAGAAATTCATCCTGGATTTTTTCAACTTCTCTTTTATTGGAAATCTTGTACAGGTTTTCAATGCTGAGCAAAATGTCTTTTACCAGATTGGACTGTGTCTGTGAAGAATTCTGCGCATCCATAATCTCATTACGAACAGATGACATTTCACGGTCCAGTGCAATGATTGCATCAGCTGCGTTGCTCAGTCGCTCGGCTACATGTAAAGGCATCTCGCCTTTGTACTTATACTGCAGAGAATGTTCGATCGTAGCCCAGAAGTTCATAGCCATTGTACGAATCTGAATTTCGGCCTGAAGGCGTTTTGGCCCATTGATCGTATCTACAGTATAATAAATGATCAGATGATAACTCCGGTAACCGCTTTGCTTGATATGCTTCAGATAGTTTTTTTCACTTTTGATGGTCATATCACTGCGGCTACGGATAATAGAGGCTACGGTATCAATATCTTCTTCAAACTGACAGATGATGCGGATACCGGCAATGTCTTCGATCTCTTCTTCCATCTTTTCCATGGGAATATGTTTGCGCTGCATTTTTTCCAGGATACTTGGAAGACTCTTGACACGCCCACTGACCTGTTCAATCGGAGAATACAGGTCATTTTGCTTGTGTTCATCTATAATATGTTCAAACTTTACCATCAGTTCTTTGACAGCAAGTTCATATGGACATAAAATACTTCTCCATAACTGTATTTCCATAAATATCGCTCCTTGCAGGATTGTTGCTTTGAAGTTAAGACTTGAAATACGAAAAGACAAAACTTCCCATACAGTATAACACAATTTGTACAATTTTTGTTAGTAATATGTGCACTTTCTGATTTTTTTTCTGAGACATTGTAAGATATGGTATGGATTTACGCTGATCTCCTGCCCTTCTGGGGTGGTGATATAGATGCCAAGGTGAAGGTGCACCGGAAACCTTCCGGAAGTGCCCTCCTGTCCATATCCGGTATTTCCCATGAAACCAAGAATTTCTCCGGCCTGCACTCTATCGCCGGGAGTAAAATCTTCCTCATAGGAGGAAAGATGCGCATAATAAAAATATCCGCCAGAGTCAGAACGGATACCAATTCGGTATCCGCCAAGAGGCAGCCAGCCTTTTTGTTCAACAATGCCGTCTGTGATACTGACGATGGGATAATAGCCGGATTGGCTGACGGGACCAAAGAGATCGGTTCCTTCATGATGGCGATTTCCACCGTATGTACGTGAGTCCATCCAACTGTCTTCATAGCTGATGTCATCAGAGGCAACAGGAAAATACTGCAGATTTCCCCAGATTGCTTCATAATAATTTTTTAGCTGCAGATAGCAGCTTTTTTTGTACAACAGATAAAAGGTATTATCAGGAAAAATATGTTGAGGATGAAAATGACTGTTTAACATGGTTGTGGTAAGAAGATCACACCAGTCTGAGGGATAAAAACCAGATTCTGTCAATTGACGATAAAGTTCCGGGGACAGATCCTGCTGTCGGAAATCAGCAGAGGCAGCACAGTCTTTTTTTAGAACAGAGACAGTACTTCGACTGAATGAAATGAAGGACAGTATGTTGTTAGACAGTATCAGAATAAAAAACACAAAGAAAAAAGAAGAACGTGACATAGATGTCATACTTTCTGAGTGGTTTTCAGATTATTATATGCAAAAAAGACTCCGCATATCTGCGAAGCCTTTTTGAGTAATTGAATTTATAATAGAATTTTGACTGCTTAAGCTCAGTCTTTTAACTCTTCAAGAACTTTTACAAGATATTTCCATACACGTTCTGTAGAAGCAATGTCAAGCACTTCTTCGGAAGTATGGATGTCTTTCATATCCGGTCCGAGAGATACACAGTCAAGGCCATCGATTTTTTTATAAAACAGACCACATTCAAGACCGGCATGAATAGCTACAACTTCTGGTTTCTGACCGTACATGGTTTCATATACTTCAACCATTTTGTCGCGAAGTGGAGATTCTTTGCGATACTCCCATGCAGGGTAAGCGCCCTGAATTTCATATTCTCCGCCAAGGAATTCTGTCAGATACTGAATCTTATCGGAAAGAGCATTGCGTGCTGCTTCTACGGAACTTCTGACACCTGAACTTGCAAAAAATTCATCTTCAGAGAGAGATACAATACCAATATTGGTAGAGGTTTCTACAAGGCCTTCGATATTTGCACTCATTTTCTGGATACCGAAAGGAACCTCCATCAGATAGAACAGAACTTTTTCACGGCTTGTCGGGTGAAGGACTTTTGCAGATTCATGGCCTGCTTCTGTGATTTGGATAGAAATACCCTTATCACTTCCGTCATATTCTTCGCGAAGACCTTTTTCAACCTTGGAGGCATATGCTTTGACGGCATCCATTTCTTCTTTGGATACAAGAATATCGCAGACTGCTTCTCGTGTAATGGCATTATCTTTCTGTCCACCAGTCATGGAAATAATCTCATAATCTGCTTCTCTTTTGAGTCCATACAGAAAACGCCCCATGACTACATTGGCATTTGCTCGTTTTTTGTCAATCTCAGAACCGGAATGACCACCCATCAGGCCGCATACTTTTATCTGAAGTTTTTCTCCTTCTGCGTCTACGCGTGCAACCGGGATATGGCTGACAGCAGAAAGTCCACCGGCACAACTGATCCAGAGGCTGCCCTCTGCTTCTGAGTCCATATTGATCATACGTTTACCCTTGAGTACACTGCAGTCAAGCCCTACAGCACCAAGAAGACCGATTTCTTCATCTACAGTGATCAGCACTTCCAGTGCCGGATGTGGCAGATCTGTACTGTCAAGAAGTGCCAGTGCATACGCTACTGCAATACCGTCATCACCACCAAGAGTAGTTCCGTTGGCTGTGACATATCCATCTTTTACAGAAAGATTCAGTCCGTCTTTTTCGAAGTCATGCTGTACATCGGGCCTTTTCTCGCAAACCATGTCCATATGACCTTGCAGAATAACAGTTGGTGCATTCTCATAGCCGGGTGTTGCTGGTTTATAAATGATTACATTGTTCATTTCATCCTGCACGTAGTCAAAACCATGTTCTTTTGCAAAAGCTACCAGATAATCGCTGATCTGTTTGGTGTTTCTGGAACCGTGTGGGATTTTGCAGATTTCCTCAAAATAATAAAATACCTGCTTTGGTTCGCAGTTTTCTAATACTCTCATATTGATTTCCTCCATTAATGAATTGTTGCGTGTATATTTATTTTATCGACATATCTGTCTGATATGCAGCATAAAGTAAAGAATAAAAATATAAAAAGCTGTATTTATGAGAAAAATATTTTATACCGTTTTCAGTATTTCACAAATATGTTTTTTGTTGTTGTATCCACAGGAGGCACTTGCAGCTTCAAAAGAAGGGATGCAATTGTGGTTGAATGTTCTTCTGCCTGTTTTGCTGCCATTTCTGATATTGACAGGAATATTGATTCATACAAATATGGCAGGAAAACTACTGCAGCCTGTGGAAGTGATCTGGAATAAAGTACTGGGTGTCTCAGCAGCAGGTGCTTATGCAGTCATTGTCGGAGCACTCTGCGGCTATCCGGTTGGTGCCAAAATAACATCCGATCTGTATGAAAATCATCAGATCAGTGAGTCAGAGGCAAAATATCTTCTTACATTTACAAATCATGCAAGCCCTGTGTTTGTACGTACATATCTGTGTCATATCTGTCTCAAAGATCAGATTCCTGCACGAACAGTGTTTGGAATATTTGCATTGTCTGATCTTACAATTATGCTTTTATTTCGATTTGTAGTTTATCGAAATAAAATCCAGTTTTTATCAGCAGATAAGAAAAAAAAGACACCCGTCTCAAGCTCATCAGGAGCTTTTCTGGATGTCTCCATTATGAATGGGTTTGAAACAGTTACCCGCCTGGGCGGATACATTCTTATGTTTTCCATTCTGTCTGCCTGTATCAGTCATTTTTGGAATATGAAAAATCTCATCGGATATACATTATCCGGTATATTGGAACTGACAACAGGACTTTGCCGTCTTCAAAATGCCAATATTCATATGCAATGGAAATATCTGTTGACATTATTTCTGACAGCTTTTGGCGGAATCTGTATAACATTTCAGACAAGAAGCCTGGTTACACGGAAACTATCAATGCTTCCTTATATAACAGCAAAACTTCTGAATGGAATTACAACCGTGTTATTCGCCTTATTCTTCTCCAAGATCATCTAACAGACTGTCTTCTTCCGGTGCGTCTGCCGGTTCTTCATGATAAGATCCGGTCATAGCTGCTGCCTGTGCTGTCTGAGGAGCAAGTTCCTGACGGTTATGATTAACAACATCAAGACAACTCTGGAGAGCGTCGATAAATCCTTTGTATTTACCACCTGCGTCTTCAAGAGTCTGGTTCAGGACGGAACCGATATTTGCCATCATGTCATCAGTGTATGTGATAGCACTTAAACGAATGCTGTTTGCATCCTGTGTAGCGGAATCAAGGATTTCCTGTGCCTGTTTATTAGCTGCGTTAATTGTATCATTAGCCTGAGCATATGCTTTCTGCATGATCTCATGCTGTGTAACGAGCTCCTGTGCTTTGGCCTGAGCATCTGCGATAATAGCATCTGCTTTAGACTGAGCGTCTTCAAGGATTGCATCCTTATTACTGATGATCTTCTGATAACGTTTGATTTCATCAGGTGTTTTAAGACGAAGTTCTCTTAAAAGTTCTTCAATCTCTTCTTTATTTACAATAATTTTGGTTGCGGACAATGGCTGAAATTTACAGCTTTCTATAAATTCATCAATTTCGTCAATAATCTGTTCGATTCTGCTGCTCATAGTATATTCTCCTTGTTTTTTTCTTTCTCTTCCTGCATTTTTTTACATAATGCCTGTATGATTTCCGGCGGTGCAAAACTGGATAGATCACCACCGAAACGGGCAACTTCTTTCATGATGGTGGAGCTGACATAAGCGTACTCCAATGTAGTGGTAAGGAATACAGTATCAACATCCGGAGCCAGAACACGGTTGGTCTGTGCCATCTGAAGCTCATACTCAAAATCAGTAACTGCGCGAAGACCGCGTACGATTACCTGCGCATGATTCTCTCTGGCAAAATTCACAGAAAGTCCGTCAAATGGTCTGATTACCACATTAGGAATGTCCTTTGTTGCCTTTTCCAATATATTAACACGTTCTTCTACAGAAAACAACGGACTTTTTGCAGAATTCTGCAAAACACCGACTACAACTCTGTCAAAGGAGACGCTTGCACGTCGGATAACATCCAGATGACCATAGGTTGCCGGATCAAAACTTCCCGGATAGACTGCTGTTACCATAGGTATTCTCACTTTCTTTTATGCAAAAATATATGTTTGTTTGTTTTGTATTCTTTGGAACGGGATAATTCATATCCTAATTCTTCCACATAAGAAAAATCCGTATGAAAATCGGCTTCTGTAACAATCAGGGTATCGGTATTTGCCAGAGAACTGTCTTTCAGATATTCGAGAACCTGACGCTCCAGATCTTTATTATATGGTGGATCCATAAAAATACAGTCAAAAGCCTCTTCACCTTCGAGAGAGCGAAGAGCCTGTAAAACATCCATGTTCAGCAGTTTACCATGTTCGGCAAGTTTTGTAAATGTAAGATTCTCCCTGATGCAGGCACATGCTTTGGGATTCTTTTCTACAAAAACAGCAGATTCTGCACCGCGGCTTAAAGCTTCGATTCCAATACCACCGCTGCCGCTGAACAGATCAAGAAAGCGGCAGTCCGGTATTTCAGGCTGCAGAATATTAAAAAGTGTTTCTTTTATACGGTCCGTAGTAGGACGGGTTTCCATGCCTGGTACAGTCTTGAGGGCAAGACGCCTGGCTTTTCCTGCTATTACTCTCATTTCAGATTTAATCTCCAATCCAGGTCACCACGTGCCAGTCCGAGAATCAGAAGTTCGGCTGTTGCAATGTTGGTGGCAACCGGTATGTTATACTGATCACAACGCATAACGATCGCTGTGATATCCGGTTCTTTCGGATCAATCATAACCGGATTATAAAAAAGGATAACCATATCAAGATCCTGACGCTCTACCATTTCCATGAACTGTTTGTCTCCGCCAATGCTCCCTGCAAGAAATTTATGCACATGAAGGTTCGTGGCTTCTTCTATTCTTCGACCGGTAGTTCCTGTGGCATAGACCTCATGTTTGGCGAGTATATTCTTGTAGGCGATACAGAAATCTTCTATAAGTACTTTTTTGCTGTTGTGTGCAATGATTCCTAAATTCATCGTTCATCTCTCCATTTTCACCAATACATTACTGGCTTTTTTGTTATAATACAGCTATTCTCATATATTATAACAAGTCAACAAAAAATTGGCAATTAATTATTGTAAACTTATACAAAATTCATAGAAAATTAATATTTTATACAAGTTTACCCTATTTTTTAGAAAAAGTAAACCATTGTACGCAAAAAGAAACAGTGTTGTTTCATAGCTGCATACAGTTATAAAACAACACTGTCTGTTCAGAGTCGGATCAGATTTCGCTCAGATCAGTTCTTGGAAATGAATCAGTACTGTTCATTCTGAGAATTGCCGGACATCTGTCTTTCCTGCTGTTCAATCATTTTTTTGACCATATATCCGCCGACACTTCCGTTCTGTTTGGATGTCAGGTTTCCGTTGTAGCCATCGGTAAGCGGAACGCCCAGTTCATTTGCAACTTCGAATTTAAAACGATCCAGGGCTCCTTTGGCTTCAGGTACAACTGCTCTGTTAGAAGAACTGTTTTTTGTCATGATAATTTCCTCCTTGGTTTTCGTTTAATTTGGATGTTACAGTGCTAGTATATGGAATGAAGCAAGAAATACACTGGAACATTCTGCACGAAATGGAAGAAACTAAAATAAATTTTTATATAGAAGGTCAGGCATCTTTTCCATCGCCTGTTGTAAAATACTCTTTTACAAGTTTTACAACTACACCGGACAGAAGGAATACAGCAATAAGGTTTGGAATAGCCATCAGACCGTTGAAGGTTTCGGCAATATTCCATAAAAGTCCAAGATCTACAGTTGCGCCAAGAATTGCTACCAGAGAATACAGGACCATGAATGGCTTGGTTGTCCTGGAACTGCTGAAGAGGAATTCACAGCATCTTGCACCATAAAGTCCCCATCCGATGATCGTAGAAAATGCAAAACAGCACATTGCCACAGCTGTGAAGACAGAAACCCAGCTTCCGTATGTAGAAGTAAATCCGAGAATAGTAAGCTCTGCTCCTGCTGCTGCGCCATATGAAACAGGAATTCCACTGCAAAGGATTACGAGTGCGGTAAGAGTACAGATGACGATGGTGTCTGTAAATACTTCAAAGATCCCAAAAAATCCCTGTTTGACAGGTTTACGTGTATCTGCACAAGCATGTGCGATCGAACCGGTACCAAGACCTGCTTCATTAGAGAAGATACCTCGGGATACACCTTTTTTCATGCTCATAAAGAAGCTTCCTACTGCTCCGCCTGTAACAGAAGCCGGGGTAAACGCTCCTTTAAAAATAGAAGAAAATACATATGGAATGCGGCTGAAATTAAGGAAAACAACGCCAAGAGCAAGAATGATATAAAACACAGCCATAAATGGAACCAGTTTTTCTGCTACCTGACCGATTCTTTTGATTCCACCCAGGAGCACAAGTGCTACAAGTGAAGCAATGATAATTCCCATGATTAGATTGGCAGTAGAGATGCTATCGGAGGAAATCAGATTGTAATTTATAAGTGCAGAATCAATAGCAGCTGTGATCGTATTAACCTGTGTAGCATTTCCGGTACCAAATACAGTCAGTACACCAAAAGCGGAAAAGAGGTATGCAAGCCAGTGCCAGTGTTTCTTCAGACCATTTTTGATATAATACATTGGTCCACCGACAAGTTCACCGTTTTCGTTAGTTTCACGAAAGTGTACGGCCAGAGTTACTTCGGAAAATTTGGTACACATGCCAAGGAGTGCAGAAATCCACATCCAGAATACAGCACCAGGACCTCCAATGGCAATGGCGCCTGCGACTCCGGCAATATTTCCGGTTCCGACTGTGGCTGCAAGTGCAGTACAGACAGCCTGAAAAGGTGTCATTCTTCCGTCAGATGCCTCACGTTTTCGGAGCATGCGGCCAAGGGTTGTTTTCATAGCGTAAGGGAATTTCCTGATCTGAAGAAATCCTGTACGGATGCTGAGATAAAGGCCGACTCCGATAATACAGATCATAGCCGGAACACCCCAGATAAAATTGTTTACTGTAGTGTTGATTGTTTCAATAACAGATAACATTCATTTTGTTCCTCTCTATTTATTTTGGGTGCTTTGCAAAAACAAATGTCGTGCCAAAGCAGACAGATTCTCCTTATAATAACATGAAATTGAAAAAATGTACAGAAAATGATACAAAACGGTTGATTTGAAGAAAAAAAACAGATGATCGTTTCGGATCATCTGTTTTTATATGTTTGCAAAATAAGATTATAATTCGATAAATCCTGTAATGTCACCGTTGATCACATAATGTGCACCATTATCTTCTGGTTTGATATATATTTTCAGATCAACAAGTTCGGATTCTTTTTTGCCCATTTCTTCCGTCCAGACTTTTTTGATGTTTTCTATGATGTCTCTTTCATAGACTTCTTTTCCAAGCCACTGTACATATACTTCTGTATTTAAAGAAACAGTTTTTCTGGAAGATGTTTTTCTGACAGCGGTCTTTTTAACTGTTGCAGCTTTTTCTGTTATTTTTTTTGTAACTGTTTTTTTTGCAGGAGCCTCTTTTTCGGTAGCCGGTTTTGCAGTAGATGTCTTGAGTTCTGCTTTTTTTGTAGTTGTTCTTGTAGCCATAATAGCCTCCTCACAAGGTAGATATAATTGATACGGTACTAGGATACTACGTTTTTTCACAATTTGCAATGGCTTTTCTGGGTATGCTCATGGAGCCAGAATCAAAGTCCCAGACCATCGGAGGCGTTTTCCTGGCGCTTCAAAAGATAATGTTTAAGTGCCCGATGCTGTTCGAGTGAAAGATCAGGATCAAGAGACAAAATCTCAGCAGCAGCTTCACTTGCCGATTTCAGGATTGCAGAATCGTTGTAGATATCTCCGATTCTGAATTCCATATCGCCGCTCTGGCGAATGCCAAAGAGATCACCAGGTCCACGCAGCTTCAGATCTTCTCCTGCGATATAGAAACCGTCATTTGATTTATTTAGAATATCCAGTCGTTTTGAGGTGGTTTCTTCATCAGAACCCTGTATAAAAATACAGTAGGACTGATATTCTCCTCTTCCAACACGACCACGCAGCTGATGAAGCTGAGCCAGACCAAAACGTTCGGCATTTTCAACCATCATGACAGTTGCGTTCGGAACGTTGACACCAACTTCAACTACCGTAGTGGACACAAGAACTTGAATTTCATTTGCGGCAAACTTTTCCATGATCTCATTTTTTTCTTTTGGTTTCATTTTTCCATGAAGGAAAGATACATTGATATCCGAAGGAAAGATTCCTTTTAATTTTCTGGTGTAATCCAGTACATTTTCAGCATCCAGTCCTTCGCTCTCTTCCACCATTGGGCAAATGATATATGCCTGTCTGCCTTCCCGTACCTGACGTTGGATAAAGGCATATGCTTTGGGGCGATAGGAAGTATTGACTACACAGTTTTTGATAGGAAGTCTTTTGGCTGGTAATTCATCGATGATGGAAATATCCAGATCGCCGTATAGGATGATCGCCAATGTACGTGGAATTGGTGTGGCACTCATAACAAGAATGTTTGGCGGATTTCCGCGGGTTGTGAGAGCTTCTCTTTGTTTGACACCGAAACGATGCTGTTCATCGGTTACAACCAAAGCAAGATCATGATATTCAACTTTTTCCTGAATCAGTGCATGGGTACCAATAATGATCTGAGCCTCTCCTGAAGCAATCTGCTGGTAAATTTCTCTTTTTTCTCTGGCAGTATTGGAACCTGTCAGCAATACAATATGGAAATTCAGTCCTTGTTCCTCCTGTAATCTGAGAAAGCCATCGTAATGTTGTCTGGCAAGTACTTCTGTCGGTGCCATGAGTGCTGCCTGATAACCATTTTCACAGGCCAATATCATGGCAAGAAAAGCGATGATTGTTTTGCCACTTCCTACATCTCCCTGAACCAGGCGGGACATTAAAGCCTGTCCGGACATATCACGTTCGATTTCATGCCAGGTGTTTAGCTGAGCACCTGTCAGAGAATATGGAAGATTTTCTATGATCTGTTCGGTAGTCCATGTTTTATTGATTGGAAAATAATTAGGTGTTTCCTCACTTTTCTCTTTCAACATTTGGACAGAAAGAATGAACAGCAGAAATTCATCAAAAACAAGACGTTTTCGTGATAAAAGAAGCTCCTCCATATTTCCTGGAAAATGGATGGTGCGCAAAGCATAGTTGATGTCTGCAAGCTGATAATGTTCCCGTATTTCTTCAGGTAGAAATTCACTGTACATTGGAAGATTTTTCAGGAGCTGGTGAATCATTTTAGTAACAGTTTTGTTAGACAGACCACCGGTCAGCCCGTACACAGGTTGTAAACTGTGCAGTATTTCTCCATAAGCGGCAGGAGTAAAAACCTCCGGGTGTTCCATTTCAAGGTGGGACTGCTTTCGTACGATTCGTCCACGGAAGACAAACTGACTGCCTCGCTTCAACACAGTTCGAAGATATGGCATATTGAACCATATGACTGAAAGTTTGCCAGAGGAATCATTTATGGATGCAGTAATGATCTGCCTGCCTTTTGCAGAAGTAACGTAAACGCCGGAACATACCGCAGCGGAGACGGCTTTTACCGTCCCCTCTTCCAAATCTGCGATATCTACCGGCGCTTCAAATGCGTCATAATTTCTTGGATAATAGTGAAGGAGATCGTCTGTATCATAGATGCCAAGTTTAAAAAAAAGTTTTTCTGTTTTATCTCCAACACCCTTTAATGTTCGTAAACTGTCACCCATTGGTTTATTCTACAGATATAATATAGTAGTAAATCGGCTGACCACCGTTATTTACTTCTACTTCACAGTCTGGATATTTTTCTTCCAATACTGCAGCAAGAGCTTCTGCTTTTTCTTCAGAAGCATCACAACCATAATAAATACTGATTACTTCTGCATCATCAGTCATCATGGCATTTACGGTTGCAACAGCAACATTTTCTTTGCCGCTGCCTACTGCAAGAATACCCTTGTCACCAATACCCATAATGTCACCTTCGTGTATTTCCTTATCTTCTATGCGGGTATCACGCACTGCATAGGTGATCTGACCAGTGTGTACGCGGGAAATGGCATCCATCATTTCAGCTGTGTTTTCTTCAGCTGTTTTTTCTGGGACAAAGCTGATCAGCGCGGTCACACCCTGTGGAATTGTCTTGGTAGGGATGACGATGATCTCTTTATCTTCGGTAAGATCGCGAGCCTGATTAGCAGCGAGAATGATATTTTTATTATTCGGAAGGATATAGATCGTTTTTGCATTGACTTTGTCAATTGCATTTAACATATCCTCTGTACTTGGGTTCATTGTCTGACCGCCTTCAATCAGGTAATCAACTCCAAGTTCTCTGAAAATATCTGTAAGACCGGCGCCGGCAGATACAGCGATGAAACCGGTTTCTTTTGGAGGAGTCTGCTGTTTTTCTTCCTCTGCCTGCTGTTTGGCAAGTTTCTCTGCATCTTTAATCAGTTTTTCCTGATGCTCTTCACGCATGTTATCAATTTTCATACGAGAAAGAGAACCATATGTTAAAGCACGTTCGATTGCCTGTCCCGGATGGTTTGTGTGTACATGGACTTTGACAATTTCATCATCTGCAACAAGAACGATAGAATCACCGATAGAAGTAAGAAATTCCTTGAAAGAATGCTCTTCTTCAATTGGCATTGGCTTATTCAGAAGAATGATGAATTCTGTACAATATCCGAATTTGATATCTGCTTCTGCCTGTGGAGAAATCTTAGTTACTGCAGCACCTGCAGGTTTCTCAAATTCAGAGTAATCAACTTCTTTGCCGAGAAAGCCGTCAATTGCACCACGCAGTACTTCAAGGAGTCCCTGTCCACCTGAATCAACGACACCAGCTTCTTTTAATACCGGAAGCATTTCCGGTGTGCGGGAAAGAGTATATTCTGCATGTTCAAATATTTCTTTGAAAAAAGGTTCCAGTTCTTCTGCTTCCGGAGCAATTTCTGCAGCTTTGAGAGCGGCTTCTTTTGCTACAGTAAGGATGGTTCCTTCTTTTGGTTTCATAACAGCTTTGTATGCTGTTTCTACTGCACGTTCCATGGCAGCAGCGATTGTAATGGCATCCAGTTCGTTGGATTTTCTGACTCCCCTGGTGAATCCGCGAAGTAACTGGGAAAGAATTACACCAGAGTTTCCACGGGCACCACGAAGAGAACCGGAAGAAATGGCTTTTGCCAGCGTTTCCATATCCGGCTCTGTCAGCGCACTTACTTCTGCAGCTGCAGACATGATCGTCATAGTCATATTTGTACCTGTATCTCCATCTGGAACAGGAAATACATTTAATTCATTGATCCATTCTTTTTTTGCTTCCAGGTTCTTGGCGCCGGCCAGAAACATTCTGGAAAGTACTTTGGCATCTATGGTCTTTATGTTCACCACAAGTTCCTCCTCTGATTATTAATCGATGGCGCGTACGCCCTCCACATAGATGTTGATCTTTTCGATTTCCATACCGGTGAAATCTTCAACTTTATATTTTACATTGCTGACAAGGTTATCTGCAATTGTACTGATGTTAACTCCATAGGCAACAATTACATGAAAATTCAGGCGGATCCTGTTGTCTTCAGTGATTGTTACGCTGATGCCGTGTTTCAGGCTGTCTTTGCGAAGAAGTTTTACCAGTCCGTCCTTCATACTGACAGCTGCCATTCCAACAATACCGAAACATTCTACAGCAACACTTCCTGCATAGGTAGCAATTACGTCTGTATCAATGACGATTTGTCCTAATCCGGAATCTATACGTCCATTCATATAGGTACCTCCAATTTTTTAGTATGCATGTATTATAACCTTTTTTTTACGAAAAAGGAATATTATTTTTAGAATTTCTGTTTTTTTACTTGCAAAAGGCAAATTCATCTGTTAAAATAAGACCTGTTGAAAAAAAGCGTCAAGGAGGTGCTATCATGGCTAAATGCGCAGTTTGTGAAAAAGGTGCTTATTTCGGAAATAATGTAAGTCATTCACATAGAAGATCTAATAAAATGTGGAAATCTAACGTGAAATCCGTTAGAGTTAAAACCGCTGCTGGCGGTGCACAGAAGATGTATGTATGTACTTCTTGTCTGAGATCCGGAAAAGTAGAAAGAGCATAATCATTTCATTAAAATGAACGAATAAGAAGAGGCACGGGATGTATCCCGTGCCTTTGTTCGTGTTATAATCACTTCTGCTGCTTGTTGTCAATAATATCATCTGCAGAACATGTGATATCCACATAGCAGGCAAAGGCCGGCTGAGATAATAATGATCACATTTTCTGTAACGAGCATGCCGATCACCATTCCGATGCCAATGCAGAACAACATTAATCCCAAAAGTCTTCCCACATCCGACCTCCGTCTTTTGAGGTTATATTATTATATGCAAAAAAGACTTTCGGGAGAATCACGAAAGTCTTTTTGTGAGTGTTCTTTTTCTATTTTTATTCATCGTTTCCATCATCTGAAGAAGTGTTTTTCCCAAAACCGGATGAAAAACGATCTACAAAATCCGGAACCATATCAAGAACCTTTGTAAGTCCATCCTGATTTTTGATATTTACCAGTTTGGTAGTTCCGTTCTGAATAACAAGGACAGCGCTAGGGGTGAGTTTTCCGGTCATACCGCCACCGCCGTTACTTTTTTTGTCACCTTCAAATGCACCAGCACCAACACCAAAGGATACATCTACTAGAGGAAGAATGATCGTATCTCCTACATGGATTGCTTCTCCTACAACTGTTTTGGCGGAAATGAAGGCATCCAGCCCTTTGAAAAGAGAGTTTACAGTGTCTTTGAAATTGTTTTCGCCTGACATAATCAGTCCTCCTTATTTATGCTTCCATCGTCTGATGATGTACTTGATATTTTTGTTAAAATATAATTCCAGAGCAGTTTTTAATAAAACGACTCCGTATATTCTGCCTTTTATCTGAATATTTCCCAGTATAACATTCCGGTCTTCAAATAAAGGTGTTACAGCAATGCAATTTTTGTGAAGAGGTATCGTCATTCCCAGAATTGCAAGTACGGCTCCTGTAACAGATGGATCTGAGCTTCCAAAAGTAAGTGTGCCCTGTATTCTGGTTGGAAATACATGCCGAAGCAACCGGAAAAACCTGTCCTTTATGAGAGAAAACGCAGCTTTTGTTCTGGGATGTTCCAGAAATTTCTGATATGATTCTATTTTAGCACAGATATTCTGGATTGTTAAAGTAAAATTTTCTACAGAGGAAGGAATACGGCAAATTTTCTGCCATAATCTGCTAAGTCTGTTCCAAAGATTCCGAAAAAATATGCCGAGTCTATAAAAGAGATGTCCAATCTTTGTTCGTGCATATTCAAGATCTGTATCTCTTTCAGAAGCTACGGTTTCTTCAGTGAGATCGGAAGCCTCATTTGTGGAACGACAGGAATCTGCTGTTGAGACATCTTTAAAATCTGTTGAATTTGTACTTTTTTCTGTATTAGCTGGCAAAGAATCTGCATGACCGTTCTGAGGCTTTTTTTCGGCAGGATGGCTTCTGTTTCGAAATTTCTGGATCAGTTTCATGATTGGGATTCCGAATAAACGAAAATCAAAAGCTGATGTACCGTTTTGGTATTGCAGCTGGAAAGAAACAACGTCAAAAAGCCAGCTGACACGTGCCCGTGCAGAAATATCCCGGAAAGAATCTGTTTCCTTAGTGCCGGAAGCCCTGTAACGGACCGGACAGAACAGAATGAGTAGCACTGCCACTAGTATGAGACCTAAAAGGATTCCCAGAAGGATCAATATAAACTTGAGTAATATCCATAGAATATGTAGCATGCGTTCACCTGTTCTTCCAATATTCTTTTATATTAAGTTCTCCGGTTTCTTCATAGATAGTCTGAACCATATCTGTAATAAGTTCCAGAGCCTCTTCTTTGCCTTTGGCAATACCTACGATCTCAGGACAGATATGTGCTGCTGTTTCCTGAACAAGTGTTAGAGCCGGCAGGATTTCCAGTTGGTTATGAGGATTTTCTGATAATGTGATCAGATAGATGCCAGGTACAGGTTTCCCCTGAATGAGTTTCAACCGAATTTTGCTGATATTTTTTATACTCGTTCCTCTATAGTAATTCTTGTGCCACTTCAGCATCTGTTTCACTGCTCCTTTAGGGGAATATCTTTATATTATATTTCCCTTTTTTTTAGAATTTAAACAGGACTGCGTAGGATACGCAGCCCTGTTATGGATACATTTTCTGCAGAGCTTATACTCTGTGCTGTTTTCCCCAGAGTCCTTGACTCCGCATTTCCAGATATTCCTGATATGCTTTTTCTACAATCTGTTTCTCATTAGAGAAACGGAGAAGATGATAGATTTCATGAAATTTGTAATAACCGGAATCTACGAAAAATTCTTCTCTCTGAGGTCTGCTATGATAATTATCAGCCGTCATCAGATACCAGTGTACTTCTTTTGTAACGATATCTTCGGGTACTGTAAAATTATAATGACTTTTGCCAATATATTTCACTACGGAAGCTTTGACTCCTGCTTCTTCACGCACCTCTCGTAAAGCAGTCTGGATATGTGTTTCGCCCTGCTCCACGGTTCCTTTCGGCAGCACCCAGCCCTCATAACGATTCTTATAAGACTTGTACAGTGCCAGTATTTTACCACGATAAATTACCACACCGCCACAGCTCGTTGCTTCTATCATTTTGCAATTTCCTCCTGTACTGCGTGTGAGTTTTATATCTCGAACTGGTTATAGTATAACTCTTTTTTAATTAACTGGCAACAATAACTTACTGTTTGCCCAAGTTGCCGTGAACGGAGTGAACAGTAACATTTAATCAAAGTAATATGCATCAAACAGATCAGCAGCAATTGGAACAGCTGCTTCACTTCCTGTGCCGCCGCCTTCTACGATGATCGCAACAACAAGGTCTGGTTTGTCTACATTGGAATAACCAATAAACCAGGAATGACTGGATCCATTTTCGTCATATTCGGCAGAGCCTGTTTTTCCGGCAACTGTGTATCCACGTCCATTCAGAGCAGATGCTGTTCCGTTCTGAACAACACCCTCCATTAGTTTTCCAAGCAGTGCTGCTTCATTGCTGGTCATTAATCGTTTATAATCAGTGGGTTCTGTTGTACGGATCGTATCACCACCGGCATTTGTGACTTTGTCTATCAGATAAGGCTTCATCAGTAGACCATCGTTGGCAATGGCACTTGTGATCAGTGCCATATGCATAGGGGATACAAGGGTGTTTCCCTGCCCGATTGCAGTCTGCATGATCAGTGGAATTCCAGAACTTCCGTTCAGAGTAAAAGAACTTTTGCGATAAGAAGTCAGTGGAAGTTTTTTGTTAAAAAGAAGATCTTCGCTTGTTTTGAGCAGAGAGGCTCCCCCAAGTTCAGTTCCAATTTCTGCAAAAGCACAGTTACAGGAGTTTGCGAATGCAGTATAAAAATCTTCTGTACCATGTACTTTGCCATTATAGCACTGAATAGTATGATTTTCTTTTGTGATACTACCCTGGCAGTCAAATGAAAAACCATTGAAACTTCCTCTGGTACGAAAATAATCCAGAGCTGTGACAACTTTAAAAGTAGATCCCGGAGGATACTGCCCCATAGTTGCACGGTTCAAAAGACTGCTGTTTGTTTCATCATTGACAAGTGTATTCCAGTTTTCGGAAATTGTATTTGGATCAAAATCTGGTTTACTGACCAGGGCCAGGATTTTTCCTGTGGATGGTTCCAGAGCAACAACCGCTCCTCTTCTGTCACCAAGAGAATTATATGCAGTGGTCTGCAGGTCGGCATTCAAAGTAGAGACAACGGTATCCCCTGTGTTTTTGGTTCCCATAAATTCGTTACGGATCTGATTTAAAAAGAATTCATGAGAAGACAAAAGCTGAAAGTTAGCTTCGGATTCAAGTCCGCTTTTTCCGTTTGAATCGTAACCTACGACATGTGCAAAAACATTATTATATGGATAGGAACGCTCTTCGGTTCCATCTTCGGATACATTTGTCTGAGCAAGTACTTCTCCATCAGAAGACATGATTTTTCCACGGACAACGCGATCGGCAAAAGTATCCTGACGTGTATTATAGGGACTGTTGATAAAATCATCGCTTTTTATGGTATTAAAATAGATGAGATAACCGATCAGTCCCATAAATATAATGATAAAAAAGAATGAAACTCCGGTATAACCTTTGTTTCGACGACGCCTTTTTTTAGATCTGGCGCGTTCTGTTAATTGTTTCTCCTGCCCGGAGTCTCTGTATTGCTTCCTGTTTTCGTTTTTCAAATTCCTCGTCCTCGTCTTCTCTTAGAATATAAAGTCCCTGGATAATTGCAAGCATTAAAATTGTACATAAAAGAGAACTTCCACCATAACTTACAAGGGGAAGTGTCACACCTGTCATAGGGATGAATTTGGTAGCACCACCGATCGTAAGAAATACCTGGAAGGCATATTCTACTCCAAGTCCCAGTGCAATCAGTTTGTAGAATGGATTAATGATACGTAAAGCAATATTAACGATCATAAGGAAAAAGCTCATGCACACGAGAATCAGACAAATGGCAAAAATACCACCTAATTCCTCACAGATTGCACTGAAGATAAAATCGTTCTTGACAACAGGGATAGATTCTGGAGAACCCTGGTATAATCCCATGCCGAACCAGCCCCCGGTACCAATGGCAAAGAGTGACTGCACAATCTGATATCCCTCATTCTGATAGACTGCCATGGGATCTTTCCATGCGCTGACTCGCTGGCGGACATGACCGAACAGATGATATGCAACAACTGCTGCAGCTGAACCACCGCCGATTCCAAGTGCAAGATAACCAACATTTCGTGTTGCAACATATACCATAACGAGATATGCGACAAAGAAGATCACTGCACTTCCAAGGTCCTTTGAGAGAACCAGAATACCCACGTGAAGTGCTGCAACGACTGTAACCTGAACGATTGCCTTGAAACTGGTATCTCTGGATAGAAAAGATGCCATAAAGAACACAAAAGTAATCTTGATCGCTTCGGATGGCTGTACACCCAGCAGTGAAAGTTTAGCCCCATAACTCGTTCTTGCAAGAGCAAAGACTGCAGCAAGAAGAATAATACCGATTCCGGCATATACCCATGTAAGTCTGCGAAGAAAACGCATCTTCCGGATCATGACAGGAATGACCAGAGCAATAGCACTGACGCCGGCTGCGATCAGAAGTTGTTTCTGTGCTGAAGATATATCCAGGCGGCAGAGCATAATAAAGCCAACACTCAACAGCATACACATATTGTTCAGAAGCAAAATAGATGCTTTTTTGTATAGCATTCGGTATAAAATCTGAATGGCAGCAAAAAACAGAAGCATTTCTGCATAAAATTCAACTATCTTAAAATTGAATGTTTTAAGATAGAGAACAAGAAATGCAGTGAAATCAATGAAAAAAATCAGCAAAAGCTGTTGCCGGAGCAATTCGTTGCGATCCTCTTCATCAGACTGCCGTACAGTATAAAAACAGTGAAAGGTATATACGATCATCAGTGTCAGGATGATGTATTTGGATAATTCTACAATTACATTAATCATATGCCTTTACTCGGCTCCTCTTTTAAAATGTCCTTTGGTGTACTCCTGATTACCGGGTGTTTTGCCGTGCAGATATACATTTAAAAATTCCTGCAGTATGTCGGCAGATTGTTCCGGTGATTCGGTCGTAAAATTCAGTCGCAGACAGTTGACACCAAGATTTCGGACTTTCTGAGATTCTTTCAGAAGTCCGAAGGAAATACTGTTATAAAGAATATTATAACAGTATTCTTCTTTTTCTGTAGTTCCTGTTTTCCATGGGTGACATACACAACAACAGGAAAACTCTTTTTCATAACGGTCCTTCAAAATCATTTTTCTTTCGTTGCAGTCACATTTCAGCGTGTTTTTTCTTACACACTGCGCAGAAAGCATTAACGGAATGTTTCCGTATATGATCATCTCACTGTTGGAATTGTTTCGGTGTGCGATTTCTTTTTCATTTAATTCATAAGGAACTGTATTTCGAAGTATGCCTTCTTTCTTCCAGAAAGAGACAGATTCGTTATTCCAGGTATAGATGGAAGTATCAAGAACACAGTATTTTTGCCATCCAAGATGTCGAAGCATTCCATAACTTTCAAGATTTCGTACAAGAAATCCCTTCATTCCATTCTCAAGCCATTGGCTGCAGGTTTCGAAAAAGCCTTCTGGTGCTGAACCACGGGTGATATATGGGAGTGTCAGATACAAGTCCTTCTGATATTGTAATCCCTTTGACATGCAGAGGCTCATTGCATCGTAATAAAGATACATACCGGAAATCTCAGGATTTTTATATAAAAGTAATGCCTGATCTACAGTTTCGCAGGATACAAGGATTGAAAGGCTGGAATTTGTATCTGCCGGTTTGTCCGCTGTGGCCATAACAGGAGTATCAGTGGCAGAACGTCTGTAGGGTGCACATAGTTCCTGTTCCAACAGAGCAATCGCTTCGCGGCGGAGTTCATTTAATGTTTTGACCGGAAGAAAAATCTGCTCTCCCATCTGTATATCCAGTTCATCCCATTCAAATTCCGTATTTCCAAGTTTATCCATCTGTTTACGAATGCGATCTTCAGACATAGGATGTTCTCTGGCAAACTGTACTTCACCGGTTGAGAAAGTTACATGTATATCATGGCATGAAAGTTCCAGAAAAGCCGGACATTCCGGATAAAGAACCAGCGTACCGGAAATGGGTTCTTTTTTTCGAGGAAGATTTTCCGGAATTCCGTTTGTCTTTTTCTCGTTTGTAAAGGCCATCATAGATGGACCATTATGCTGTTTATAATAACCCTGACAGGAACCTCCACGGCTAAATATATCCAGAAGATACTGCCGGTCGCGGTCATTAACCTGATAAGTCATGTCACTGCTAAGAAGGATGTCCAGATATTTACGATACATTCCGGTAACAGCAGCAGTATATCCAGGTTGTTTCATTCGTCCTTCAATTTTCAAAGAGGTAACGCCGGCCTCCAGAATGTCGGGGAGAATGTCCACACTGCACATGTCTTTCAGACTGAGTGGACAGAAATCCTGTTGTCTGAATGAATAACTGCCATTCTCCTGCCGAACCTGATAGAGAAGGCGACAAGGCTGTGCACATCTTCCACGATTGCCGCTTCTGCCGCCGAGTATGCTGCTCATGAGACATTGACCAGAAAAACTGTAACAGAGGGCACCATGGATAAAGGCCTCTATTTCGATCGGACTTGCCTGATGCATGGCTGACAGCTCCTGAAGAGAAAGTTCTCTGGCAGCAACTACACGTGATGCGCCCTGTTCCTCAAGAAATTTCATTCCTTCGGGGCCGGTTACTGTCATCTGTGTACTTGCATGAAGATGCAGTCCCGGAAAATTCTGGTGTATAAACTGGAATACACCGAGATCCTGTATGATAACAGCATCAAGACCGTTTTCGTACAGTGGTCGCAGCGCATCATACAGTCTGTCCTGCAATTCACGGTTTTTCAGAAGTGTATTTACTGTCAGATATAATTTTTTGCCATGAATATGAACGGTATCAATTGCCTGTAAAAGTTCATCCTGTGTGAAATTGTGTGCATATGCCCGGGCACCGAATTCGGGACCGCCGACATAAACAGCATCTGCTCCTGCTCCCAGAGCAGCTTCAAAAGCTTCATAAGATCCGGCGGGAGCCAGAAGTTCTACATTATGATCTACTTTCAAGTGTATTCATTCCTTTTCTGAATTATGAGTATGAAACAAATAAAGAGGACTACCGAAGCAATCCCCTTCCTGCTTTTTTTATTTGAGTAATTTGTCTATCTCATCGTTAAGTTCCTTAACTTTGCCTTCAAGAAGCTCTTTCTGCTGCTGAGCTTCCTGGGCATTTTTTTCCGTTTCTTCGATTTTCATACGAAGAGCGATCAGTTCATGTTTCAGCTCATACATTTCCTGATCTTTCTGCTGAAGATCCTGTTCGAAAATCTCTGCCTGTTTTTTTGCCTTAAAATAATCATCTGTAACATTTAAACTTAAGAGCGTATGCTTGGTTTCTACAGGCTGACGGGTATATCCCGGCATTTCGCTCAATTCAGCTATTTTATTATTTATGTAAGACGCCACTTTCTGAAAATATTCTTCAGATTCGTAACCACCCAGAGTGATGATTTTTCCTCCGATTACTACTTGTGCCGTATTTTTGACTGCCATAACAAGCCTCCCGTAAATTGTAGTTTCTTTCATTTATTATAATCGAAATTTGTAGAAATGTATAGGAATTTTTACGAAATCTTTTCAGAACTACGAATTTTTTTCAAAACCAAGGTGCTCATAAGCAAGGGAAGATGCTGTTCTGCCGCGTGGAGTCCGGTTCAGAAAACCATTCTGAAGAAGATAAGGTTCATAAACATCTTCCAGTGTGCCGGCATCTTCGCCGATTGCTGCAGCCAGTGTCTCCAGTCCAACTGGTCCTCCCTGGAAATTGACGATCAGAGTCTGGAGGATACGACGGTCAATTTTGTCAAGTCCATATTGGTCAACTTCCAGAAGATCAAGTGCAAAAGAAGCTACATCGTAAGTAATACGGCCATCATATTTTACCTGGGCAAAATCACGTACTCTTTTGAGAAGGCGATTTGCAAGACGAGGTGTTCCACGGGAACGTTTGGCAATTTCCGCAGCACCTTTTGCATCAATTTCGACCCCCAACACCTGTGCAGAGCGCAGCACAATTGTCTGTAGTTCTTTATGATTATAGAATTCCAGGTGGTGCATAACACCGAAACGGTCACGCAACGGAGCAGACAAAAGCCCAGCTCTTGTGGTAGCACCAACCAGTGTAAATTTCGGAAGATCAAGACGGATCGATCTGGCAGAAGCGCCCTTTCCGATCATAATATCAATGGCGAAGTCTTCCATGGCAGGATAGAGAACTTCTTCTACCTGTCGGTTCAGACGATGGATTTCATCAACAAACAGAATGTCTCCTTCCTGTAAGTTGTTAAGGATTGCAGCCATTTCACCGGGTTTTTCAATCGCAGGTCCGGAGGTGACTTTCATGTGTGTCCCCATTTCATTGGCAATGATTCCGGATAACGTTGTTTTACCAAGACCGGGTGGCCCGTAAAACAGAACATGATCCAGCGCGTCATGTCGTTGTTTGGCCGCTTCTATATATATTTTTAGTGTTTTTTTTGTCTTTTCCTGACCGATATATTCATCCAGTGTCTGTGGACGAAGACTTCCCTCAAGGGGAAGATCCTCTTCTGTAACATCTGTGGTGATCATTCTTTTTTCCATTTAAATACGTTTCTCCAATTTATAACTGTTTTAATGCAGCTTTGAGCAGGGCCTCCACGTCGTCTGGTGAAACATCAGTGACTTTACGAACGGCTTTCATGGCATCAGTACTGCTGTAACCAAGTGCGATCAGTGCTTCTGCTGCTTCCTGACGTCCGTCGTGGATCAAGAATCCAGAAACAGAGGCAGCCTCCTGTTCATGGGCAAGTTTCTTCTCAAATGCATCTTCAAGTTTCAGTTTGTCTTTTAATTCGAGAATAAGTTTCTGTGCAGTTTTTTTACCGATTCCTGGTGCTTTGGAAATGGTTTTGATATCGTCAGAAAGAACGGCAAAACGCAATTCATCTGCAGTCAGTCCTGCAAGAACTCCAAGCGCGGCCTTAGGCCCGATTCCGTTTACATTTAGAAGAAGGCGAAACATTTCCAGATCATCTTTGGAAAGAAAACCATATAACTGCATGGCATCTTCTCGTACCTGAAAATAAGTATGGATTTTGACTTCTCCATCTATGCGGGATACCTGCTCAATTGAACTGCCTGTCATAAAAATCTCATAACCGATGCCGTTATTTTCCAGGATGACGGCGTTTTCTGTAGTATCAGCCACAAGACCTCGAATAAATGAAATCATATATAATCTCCTGCTGTTATTTGCTGCAGCGAAAATAGTTGCAACAGATTTCTGTAATCAAAACTTACTTTCACAATGATAACATATCAATCTGCAAAAAGCAAACATCTATTCGAGTGTGAAATAAAAATCCCGGCTGGAAAATTTCTCAGCCGGGATAAAATTAAACATATGGAAAGAATGAGTATTTCTTTTAAAGAATAACGTGTCGCGGACATGCTTCTTTGCATGCACCACAGTTTGTACATTTTTCGTAATCAATGTGAGCGCAGAAATCTGTAACGGTGATTGCACCGTTCGGACATGTTTTTTCACATTTCTTACACCCGATACATCCGAGTTCACATGCAGTTGTAACGGCTTTTCCCTTTGCATGAGAGCTACAGCCAACAAATGTTTTTTGATCATATGGTGCAAGTTCAATCAGATGATGCGGACATTTTGCAATACATTTACCGCAGGCCTTACAGGCTTCACGGTCAACAACTGCTACTCCGTTTACAATATGAATTGCATCAAACGGACAAGCTTTTACACAGCTTCCAAATCCCATACATCCATAATTGCATGCTTTGGATCCGCCGCCTGGAATGAATGCCATCATTTCACAGTCTTCTACACCAGTATAGTTATAATTGTCTTTTGTTTTTTCGCAGGTTCCTGTACATTTTACAAAGGCAGCCATACGAGCAGATTCAACTACTTCCTGTCCCATGATTCCGGCAATTACTTTGCCTACTGCTTCTCCGCCTACCGGACAGGCATTGACCGGTGCTTCGCCTTTTGCGATTGCAGCAGCAAGACCATCACATCCAGGATAACCGCAGCCACCACAGTTGTTTCCAGGAAGTGCTTCGCGGACTGCAACTTCACGTTCATCTGTTTCGACAGCAAATTTTTTGCCGGCAATACTCAGGAAAATACCAATAAAGAGACCGACAGCTGCAACAACTACGGTTGCTGTAATAATTGCTCCAATATTCATAATGTCGCCTCCTTAAATTAATCCTGAAAATCCGAAGAATGCAATTGCCATCAGACCTGCTGTAAGAAGTACAGTAGGGAATCCTTTGAAAGCATCCGGAATATCATTGTACTGAATTTTTTCACGGATACCAGCCATCAGTGTAATAGAAATCGTGAAACCTACTGCTGTGGCAAATCCGTTGATCGTACCCTGAAAAATATTGTATTCATCCTGCACATTTGTGAGTGCAACACCAAGAACTGCACAGTTTGTTGTGATCAGAGGAAGGTATACACCAAGTGCCTGATACAGGGAAGGAACACATTTTTTAAGAAACATTTCTACAAACTGAACCAGTGCTGCAATGATCAGGATAAATACGATTGTCTGTAAATATTCCATGCCTGAAGGAACAAGGATAAATTTGTAGATCAGTCCTGTAACAAAGGATGATAATGTAATAACGAATACAAGAGCACCGCCCATACCGACTGCTGTCTCCGTCTTTTTGGAAACACCAAAGAAAGGGCAGAGACCAAGGAACTGGCTCAGTACTACGTTATGGACAATGGCAGAGCTGACAAGGATAATTAATAATTCTTTCATGCCTGTTTGCCTCCTTTACACATAGTATTGCTGCAGGAATCACAGCCTGAGCAGCAATTGCATCCTTCACTCGGGTCTATTCCGCGTTTGGCAGCACCGATTTTGAACTTATTCTGAAGTGCTGCAAGCATTGCAAGGACAAAGAATGCACCAGGAGCAAGGATGAAGATTGTGATCGGTTCGTAGCCCATCTTGCCGTCAGCAGCAAGTGGAAGAATCTGCTGTCCGAAGAGCTGACCTGCGCCAAGCAGTTCACGGACTGCACCGATACAGGTGATACTTAAAGTAAAACCAAGGCCCATTCCGATACCATCAAAGAGAGACGGGATTGGTGGATTTTTGGAAGCATATGCTTCTGCACGACCAAGGATGATACAGTTTACTACGATCAAAGGAATGTAAATACCAAGTGCGGAATACAGGCTTGGTATAAATCCTTGTAAAAGCATCTGTACGATGGTAACGAAGGATGCTACGACTACGATAAATGCAGGCATACGTACGCCGTCCGGGATGAATTTTCTCAGAAGAGAAATCATCAGGTTGGACATTGCAAGGACAACTGTAGTTGTCAGCCCCATTCCAATACCATTAATAGCAGATGTTGTAACAGCCAGTGTAGGACACATACCCAGCACCAGCACGAAAGTCGGATTTTCTTTAATAATACCGTTTACAAGACGTTCAGCAGGTGTGTTTGCTTTCATGACTCTGCCCCTCCTTCCACATACCGAAATGCACAAAGTCCGGCATTGACACCGTTTGTCATGGCATTTGTTGTAATGGTTGCACCGCTGATGGCATCAATTTGGTCATCAGATGTGGAACCTGTTTTTGTGTATGTAAATTTTTCTACGTTTTTGTTTTTAAACTGATCTTTGAAGCTGTCAGTAGTTGCTTTCATACCAAGGCCGGCAGTTTCACTGATAGATAAAATGGAGATACCATTCAGGGTTCCGTCATTTTGAACACCCATTGCAAACTGGATGTCTCCACCGTAACCTTCGGAATCAGTGACTGTGAAAGCATATCCAAGCGTTTCACCGGAAGCATCTTCTGCTACCATAATTTCATCAATTGTCTGTGCTGTGAAACCATTATCATTAAGGTAAGCAACAAGATCTTCGGCCTGATTGGTGTCATCGAGTGAATACTCACTGAAACTGGAAGCATCTTCAAAAACAGCTTTATATGCTTCTTCTTTGGATTTTTCGGCCTGTGTGGCAATCGGACCAGCTGTGATATCCTGAACTACGCCAAGCGCAAGACCTGCAACCAGAGTGATCACTGTGATGGAAATGGTGTTTTTTAAGATTGTATTCATGCTTTTTTACCTCCTTTTCCAAAGGCAACCGGTTTGGTTACTTTTTCAATGATCGGAACCAGAAGGTTGCAGAAAATGATTGCGTAGGAAACACCTTCTGCTGATCCACCGAAGAGACGGAAAATTGCAGTCAGAATACCGAGACAACATCCATAAATAAGCTGCCCTTTAGGAGTGATTGGTGTGGTAACGTAATCTGTTGCCATAAACCATGCACCCAGCATCAGACCACCGCCAAACAGATGACTGAGCAGATAATTGCCATTAAATCCCATTCCTGAACCAAGCATATAAAAAATTACAAATACAGTAAAGCTTCCGATATATGTAAGTGGTACTTTAAGGTCAATAACCTTGAATGCAAGAAGAATTACTGCACCAATCAGGATTGCAAGTGCGGAAGTTTCACCAATGGTTCCCTGAATATTACCGATAAAGAGATCTTTTACCGGAATTGAAGATGCTGCTACAAATCCCTGTTTTTTCAATGCTGCCAGAGGGGTTGCGCCTGTTACGGTATCCAGAACTCCACGATAGCTGTCAGATACGGAAAAATCTGTCATTTTCGCGGCAAAAGAAATCATAAGGAAACATCTTCCGGCAAGTGCCGGGTTCATAAAGTTCTGACCGAGTCCGCCAAAAAGTTGTTTTACGACAATGATAGCGAATGCACTGCCCAGAACTGGCATCCACAGTGGAATCTGCGGAGGCATATTCAGCGCGAGCAAAAGGCCTGTTACCACTGCACTGAAATCAGTAATTGTATTTTTTTTGTGCATGAGTCTGTCATACAGCCATTCAAAAAACACACTGGAAATCACTGTTACGAGCACTACAAGGAGTGCATGAAAGCCGAAATTCCAGATACCGAATAAGGTAGCAGGAAGCAACGCGATCACAACGAGCTGCATGATCCGGCTGGTTGTCATTTTGTCCCTGACATGGGGATTAGATGATACATTATACATTTCTTCCATTTCTTTTCCTCCCCTTATTTCTTCCTGCGGCTGGCAAGAACCATTTTACGCATGGACTTGATACTCTGTGTAAGCGGTCTCTTTGCAGGACAGATATAACTGCAGCATCCGCATTCGCAGCATTCCATACCGTCTAATGCTTCAAAGCCTGCCATATCACCACGTTCTGCCAGTTTGGCAAGACGTGCAGGAAGAACGTGGCCTGGACAGACGCTCACACAGCGTCCGCAGTTGATGCAGGCGGTCTGTATTTCCTGGGCTTCAGATACGGCATCATGTTCAAGGAACAGGAATGCAGAAGTTGTTTTTGTGCACGGTACGTGAAGATCATATAATGCAAATCCCATCATAGGACCACCGGAAATTGCTTTTGCAATCTTGGCTTTCAGTCCACCAGCGGCATCTACCAGTTCAGACATGTCAGTACCTGCAAGAACAAGAAGGTTCTTTGGTTCTTTGATGCCATCACCGGTAACGGTAACTACACGACTGTTGACCGGTCTGCCGAGAATAACTGCTTTGTATACGGAAATTACAGTCTCTACATTGTCAACGACACATCCTACATCAGCAGGAAGCATTGTAGAATTGATCTCACGTCCGGTCGCAGCATAGATCAGAGTACGCTCACCACCCTGTGGATATTTGGTCATCATTTCTTTTACTTCGATACGATCGATATCTTTGACCAGTTCTTTCATTTTGGCGATACAGTCTGGTTTGTTGTCCTCGATACAGATGTATCCTTTTGCAGAATCAAAAAGAGTCAGAATGACCTGAAGACCTTTTACAACTTTTTCCGGTTCTTCGATCATACGGCGATAGTCGCTTGTGATATAAGGTTCGCATTCGGCACCGTTTACAAGAATATATTCAATCTTGGAAGGATCCTTTGGCGCAAGTTTTACATGGGTTGGAAATCCTGCTCCACCCATACCTACTACCCCGCCCTCTTTGATACGGTTTAGGATTTCTTCTTTTGTAAGGTCTTCCAGGCGGGCTTCCTGAAATTCGGTTTCCTGATACTGCTGGTCATTTTCGATAACAATACAGTCAACCATAGAACCGGTAGCGTTCAGCCTTTTTTCGATACCCTTAACGGTACCGGAAACAGATGCATGAAGCGGTACAGAAACAAATCCGCCTGCATCGGCAATCTTCTGTCCTGCAAGAACTGTGTCACCTTTTTTTACGCAGGGAACAGATGGTGCTCCGATGTGCTGAGAGAGTGGATAAACCAGATCCCCTTTTGGGAGATACTTCTCAATCGGATGGTCTTTGGATAGTTCCTTACCTTCGTAAGGATGGATTCCGCCCCTAAAGGTCAGTTTTCCCATATATTTTTCCTCCTTATTTTATAAGCATCAGTTCTGCTTATATTCTTTTTCTTTTTCATGATACGTACAATAAAAACAGTGTTTTTTATTTACGCATGCGACCGTCCGGTTACTGCATGCTTTGTTTATATTAACAGTAACTCTGCTTATACTATACCTCTTTTTAGCAAAAAATTCACTACCAAATTTTCAAAATATTGTGTATAATTAAATACAATCATGAAAGGGAGAAATGATGATGATTGTTAAAAAAATACCTATTTTACAAGGGTTTCCGGCACTTGAAACCGTTAAATATTTATCGAATACAAAAAATGAATTGTCAGAATATAATCCGATTTTTTACGATATTGAGACAACTGGATTATCAAGATATACTGCATTTGTGTATCTGATCGGTGCAGTCAGATTCGAAGAAAATCAATGGATGCTTTATCAGTGGATGGGGGAAGATGAAAACGAGGAGGCTCTTGTTTTACAGGAATTTGCAAGTTTTTTGACAAATGCTGATTGTACGATTCAGTATAATGGAAATCGATTTGACCAGCCTTTTCTGGAAGAACGTTATCGAAAACACAAAATGGATACTCCATTTAAAGAAATTTTATCCCTTGATCTATATCAGTTGTTAAAACCATGTCAGAGTTTGTTTAAACTGAGCAAAATGAAACAGCCGGATTTGGAAAATTTTGTCGGAATACATAACAGAAAGTACTGCGACGGTGGACAATGTATTCGATTATATAAAACTTTTATGAAGAAAAAAGATCCGGAAGCAGCAAATATCGTGATGGGACATAATGAAGAAGATCTGTTGGGACTTGGGACAATTTTTTCATTACTTGCATACAAAAAACTTTATGATGGAGAATATTATCCGAAACAATGCGTGATTTTAGAGCAGGAATTAAAGATTGTCATAGAACTTTCTGCTGCTGCTCCGGTGAATGTATCTTGTGGAAATTCAGATTTTTATCTGAGTGTAAATGGATACGAAGCAAGAATGCTGGTACACCTTAAAGAAGGTAAACTCCGTCAATATTACAGAAATTATAAAGATTATGAGTTTATTCCGGGAGAAGACACTGCAATGCCAAAGTCCATTACCAGATATATGGATAAAAGCCTTAAAATCGCGACAACTCCTCAAACTTGCTATACCTGGTTTAATTGTGATGAGGATTTTTTGAATAATGAAAAGAAACAGATGCAATATCTGACACATACACTTCCGTTTTTTCTGGATAATCTGAATAAATAGAACATGATATCTGAGAGACAGATAGGTTTAAAACATATTAGAGCAAAAAAAGACCTGACAGTTTAATGTCAGGTCTTTTAATATTCTGAAATTATTCTTCTGTAGCTTCTTCAGCTGCCGGAGCTTCCAGAGCTTTCATACTAAGGCTGATCTTCTTGTCATCTCCGTTGAAATCAACAACTTTAGCCTGAATTTCCTGTCCGATAGAAAGTACATCAGATGGTTTAGCAACGTGCTCTCTGGAAATCTGGGATACATGAAGAAGTGCATCAATTCCAGGTGCAAGTTCAACAAAAGCACCAAAGTCTGTCATACGTGCAACTTTACCAGTTACTACGTTACCTACAGCAAAATCTTCTGCTGCAGAAAGCCATGGATTCTCTTCTGGGAATTTCATGGAAAGAGCAATCTTATCTCCATTGATCTCTTTGATCAGAACTTTAACTTCATCACCTACATTGAAGACCTTTTTCGGGTTTTCAACTCTGCCCCAAGACATCTCGGAGATATGAAGAAGTCCATCCGCTCCACCAAGATCGATGAAAGCACCAAAATCTGTAACATTTTTAACGGTACCTGTTACAGTATCGCCAACATGGATTTTCTCCATAAGTTCTTTCTGTTTCTCTGCTTTTTCAGCAAGAAGAAGCTGTTTACGGTTACCAATGATACGTCTTCTTCTTGGATTGAATTCAGTGATAACGAATTCAATTTCTTTATCTGCATATTTTGAAAGATCTTTTTCGTATGTGTCGGAAACAAGGCTTGCAGGAATAAATACTCTAGCCTCTTCTACATTTACACAAAGACCACCGTCAAGTACCTGTGTTACAGGAGCTTTCAGCACTTCCTGAGATTCGAAAGCAGCCTCCAGACGTTTGTTGCCTTTTTCTGCAGCAAGTCTCTTGTAAGTCAGGATAACCTGTCCTTCACCGTCATTGACTTTCAGCACTTTTGCTTCCATGCTGTCGCCAACATGAACTGCATCTGTGAGTACAAGTGAAGCATCATTGGAATATTCACTCTTGGTGATAATACCGTCTGCTTTATAACCGATATTCAGGATGATCTCATCATCTTTTACATCAATGACTGTACCCTGTACGATCTCTCCATTTCTGATTGTTTTTACGGAATCCTCCAGCATCTGTTCAAAACTCAATTCTGACATGTTCTTGAACCTCCTCAATAATTTTCTTTGGGGTGGATGCCCCTGCTGTGATACCTACATAACTACTGTGATGGAACATTTCAGAATCCAAGTCTACAGGTGTTTGTATATAGTAAGTATTTCCACATTCCTCTTTGCATATTTCAAACAGCTTTTGAGTATTGGAACTATGTCTGCCGCCAATGACAAGCATAGTGTCTACCTCTCCGGCTATGTTTCGCGCTTCTTTCTGCCGTTCTTCAGTAGCATTACAAATAGTGTTTAAAATATCGCCAATATTTAAAACACTATTATCATACCTCTTTTTGCAGAGAATTTCAACTAATTCTTTAAATTTGTTGTAATTAAATGTCGTCTGTGATACAACGCATATATCTTTTCCATTCGGAGGTGTAAACTGTTCAGTATCTTTTCTGCCCTTCAAAACAGTGTAAGAACCCTGACACCAGCCGCAGATTCCTTTGACTTCAGGATGATCAGGATCGCCAAAAATAACAACGTGTTTTCCTGCATGACTCTGTTTTTCTACAATGCGGTGTATTTTCAGCACGAAAGGACAGGTGACATCTACATAGTTCAGATGATTCTCTTTTAATTCCTGATAGATTGCCTTACCAACACCGTGGGAACGAATGACAACAGTTCCTTCTGTAAGAGATGGCAGGTCTTTTTCTTCAATTACCTGTACTCCTTTGGCAGCAAGATCAGTAACCACTTCTTCGTTATGGATGATCGGCCCTAATGTATAAATAGGATGAGTGCCTTCTTCAATCAACTGATAAACTTTATCTACTGCACGTTTTACACCAAAGCAGAATCCGGCGGTTTCGGCAACTTTAACTTTCATGAGAAGCTCCTTCTTCTGTTCTGGCTCTGAAGATTTCAAGAATACGGTCAACGACCTGTTCTATCGTAAGATCAGAAGAATCCACAAGTACTGCATCTTCGGCCTGTCGAAGAGGGGAAATTTCACGATTCATATCACGCTGGTCACGCTCTTCAATATCCTTCTGGATATTATCCAGATCACAGACAGTACCTTTTTCCTGAAGTTCCAGATAACGTCTTTTGGCGCGGGTAAGAGAACTTGCAGTAAGGTAGATTTTTACATCGGCATCAGGAAGGATTGTTGTGCCAATATCACGCCCATCCATAACTACACTCATATCTTTTGCAAGTTTGCGCTGAAGACTGAGCAGTTTTTCGCGGACACGCGGCACGGCAGAACTTACAGACGCCATATTTCCAACTTCTTCTGTGCGAAGATAGGCATTTACATTTTCTCCATTCAAAAGGACAATCTGTTCACCGTTCTGATATTCAATAGAGATTTCAGCATTCTGGCAAACTTCGCCGATCTGTTCTGTGTTGGTTCGGTCTACATTTTTATGGAGAAGGTAAAGTGCCATGGCACGATACATTGCTCCTGTATCGACATAAATAAATGATAATTCTTTGGCTACACGTCTTGCGATCGTGCTTTTACCGGCACCCGCCGGTCCATCAATTGCAATATTGTAGATCATTATATATCCTCCTCTTTATTCCGACATACATCTGTTGCTGCGAGATATGCGGTTGACCATGCAATCTGAAGATTGTATCCACCGGTCACAGCATCAAGGTCGAGTACTTCTCCAATAAAATACAGATTTTTTATAAGTTTTGATTCCATGCTTCCGGGTTGGATATCTTTTACGGATACACCACCCCGGGTAATAACTGCTTCAGAAAAACCGCCAAGTCCTGTAATGGTAAATGGAAAGGCCTTTACCAGAGAACCGAATGCAAGACGGGACTCTCGTGAAATATCATGAATGATTTTATCGCCCGAAATCGGTCCGATGCCGATAATCACAGGAGTCAGCGAAGATGGAAAAAGCACACCAATCACATTTTTGAACTGTTTATTCTGAGCAGCGGAAAATTCCCGGAGAATGCGATCATCCAACTGTTCGTGGGATAAAGCAGGTTTGAGGTCAAGAAAGGCGTTCAGTTCTTCTCCCTTCTGGAGAAACTTTCCTATTTTGGCACTGGCAGACAAAACCAGGGGGCCAGTGATACCAAAATGAGTGAACATCATTTCACCAAAATCCTGATAAACAGTTTTTTTGCCTCGTTTAATCGTCAGTTCTACATTTCGCAGAGAGAGTCCCTTCATGAGAGGAATGTAATCTTCTCTGGTTGTAAGTGGAACGAGAGACGGAATACATTCGGTGACTTTATGGCCTGTTTCGGTAGCAAAGCGATATCCATCTCCGGTAGAACCGGTTGTCGGATAAGACAGTCCTCCGGTAGCAACGATTACAGAATCAGAGGTGTATACAGTATGATCTTTTAACTTTACACCGCTTGCTATACCATTTTCTGTTAGGATTTCTAAAACCTCACAATGAAGCCGAATCTGTACATGATATTTTTTCATCAGTCTTTCAAGACCATGAATGATATCAGAGGAGTGGTCTGATACCGGAAAAACACGGTTGCCACGCTCTGTCTTAAGTGGAACACCGGCTTCTTCCAGCAGATGCATCATATCCTGACTCGTGAAAGAATAAAATGCACTGTAAAGAAATTTTGGATTGCTCATAACTGCCTGAAGAAGTTCTTCCGGATCACAGTTATTTGTAACATTACAGCGTCCCTTGCCTGTAATATATACTTTCTTTCCGAGTTTTTCATTCTTTTCGAATAATAAGACTTCACAACCATTTCGTGCTGCAATGACAGAAGCAAGCATTCCCGCAGCTCCGCCACCGACAATAATCACTTTGTTCATAGGTTCCCTTTCTGCAAAGCAGGCCCGCCAGATAATCTGACAGGCCTGCACCTTTGTTTTATACCGGATATGCTCCGTTCTTTGTATCTGCTGCTTTTTCGTCTACTTTTTTCTCCTGTGCCTGACGGTATTTGAAGAAATCAGTAGCTACCTGAGGGAACAGTGCATAGGACAGAACGTCCTCATCCTGCTCTTTGTATGGAGCAACTTCTTTTTCAAGTTTGTCCATTTCGTTTTCAAGCAGGTCTGCCGGACGGCAGGTGATCGGTTTAGCATCGCCGATACACTTCTTCTGTACTTCCTGGTTGAAAGGTTTTACAGTTGCACCGTATTTTCCTAACAGGATATCTTTTGTTTCTTTTGTAACCATCTTGTATCTTTCACCCATAAGAACGTTAAATACAGCCTGTGTACCAACAATCTGGGAAGATGGTGTAACGAGCGGCGGCTCACCGAGGTCTTTACGAACCTTCGGAACTTCTTCAAGAACATCGTAGAACTTATCTTCTGCGTGCTGTTCTTTCAGCTGAGATGTCAGGTTGGAAAGCATTCCGCCTGGTACCTGATACAGAAGAGTCTTGATGTTAACACCAAGGTTCTTAGGATTAAGAAGTCCGCTGTCAAGAGCTTCGTCACGGATCGGACGGAAGTAATCAGCAATCTCAGCCAGAAGTTTCTGATCAAATCCAGTATCATATGGTGTGCCTTTGAAGGTTTCTACCATAACCTCTGTTGCCGGCTGGGAAGTTCCCAGAGCAAATGGAGACATTGCAGTATCAATAATATCAACACCTGCTTCTACTGCTTTCAGGTATGTCATAGAAGCAACACCGGAAGTATAGTGAGTATGGAGGTCGATCGGAATGCTGACAGCATCTTTCAGTGCTCCAACAAGCTCAGTTGCTTTATATGGAAGAAGCAGACCGGCCATATCTTTGATACAGATGGAATCTGCACCCATCTCTTCGATACGTTTTGCAATATTTACCCAGTACTCAAGAGTGTATGCATCACCTAATGTGTAAGAAAGAGCAACCTGTGCATGTGCTTTTTCTTTGTTGGCAGCTTTTACTGCTGTCTGAAGGTTACGCATATCGTTAAGGCAGTCAAAAATACGGATAATGTCGATTCCGTTAGCAGCAGATTTCTGTACGAAGTATTCTACTACGTCATCTGCGTATGGACGATATCCAAGGATATTCTGTCCACGGAACAGCATCTGAAGTTTTGTGTTTTTGAAACCGTCACGTAATTTACGGAGTCTTTCCCATGGGTCTTCTTTCAGGAAACGAAGGGAAGCATCGAAAGTAGCTCCACCCCAGCACTCTACTGCGTGGTAGCCGACTTTGTCCATTTTATCAACGATCGGGAGCATCTGTTCTGTGGTAAGTCTTGTTGCAATCAGAGACTGATGAGCATCACGGAGAACAGTTTCCACGATTTTTACAGGTTTTTTTTCTAATTCAGCCATATTAATTCTCCTTGTATTTTTTATAAGGAAGTTCGATTCACCAGGTGAAATTAAACTCCGAAGATAGCCATGAATGTTCCAGCTGCAACAGCTGTTCCGATTACACCGGCTACGTTAGGTCCCATTGCATGCATCAGCAGGAAGTTTGTAGGATCTGCTTCTGCACCGACCTTCTGGGAAACTCGCGCTGCCATAGGAACGGCAGATACACCTGCGGAACCGATCAGAGGATTGATCTTTCCACCGGAGAGTTTGCACATCAGTTTACCAAGCATACATCCGCCGAATGTACCGAATGCAAATGCGACAAGTCCGAGAACAACGATTTTCAGAGTATCAACATTAAGGAATGCTTCTGCACTTGTAGAAGCACCTACAGATGTACCAAGCAGGATAACTACGATGTACATCAGGGCATTGGATGCAGTTTCTGTCAGCTGTTTAACGACACCTGATTCACGGAACAGGTTACCGAGCATCAGCATACCTACCAGCGGAGCTGTTGTAGGAAGAAGTAAGCATACAACGATTGTGATAACGATCGGGAAAAGAATCTTTTCCAGTTTACTTACCGGACGAAGCTGATCCATTTTGATCTTACGTTCTTTTTCAGTCGTACAAAGTTTCATGATTGGCGGCTGAATGATCGGAACCAGAGACATATAGGAATATGCCGCCACTGCAATCGGTCCCATTAAAGTAGTCTGTCCAAGTTTTCCAGCAAGGAAAATAGAGGTAGGGCCATCTGCTCCACCGATGATGGAAATGGCTGCTGCTGCTTTTCCGTTGAATCCAAGAAAGATTGCAAGGAAATATGCAACATAAATACCAAGCTGTGCAGCTGCTCCCAGAAGGAAACTCTTCGGATTGGCAATCAGCGGACCAAAGTCCGTCATTGCACCAACGCCCATGAAAATCAGGGATGGAAGAATACTCCATTCATCAAGCAGATAGAAGTAATGCAGAAGACCACCAACACCGTTGGACATGTCTTCCGGATTTGCCATAATGTCCGGGTAGATATTTACCAGAAGCATACCAAAAGCAATCGGAACCAGAAGAAGCGGTTCAAATCCTTTTTTGATAGCAAGGAATAAGAATACACACGCCACCGCGATCATCAGATAGTTTCCCCATGTAAGATTAAAGAATGCTGTCTGATGGATCAGGTTGGACAAGGTTTCTGTTACATAAGACATTTGATTACCTCCCGTCCTAGTTCATTGTAGCCAGAGTATCTCCGTTTTCTACGGATGCACCTTCGGATGTATCGATGCTGGCTACTGTACCATCCTGCGGAGCAACTACCGGGATCTCCATTTTCATGGATTCCAGGATAATGATGTTGTCACCGGCTTTTACTGCCTGTCCTACAGAAGCAACAACTTTGAGAACCTTACCTGGTACAGAAGCGCTAACTTTAACAGCGCCTGCGCCTGCTGCCGGAGCTGCTGCTTTTGGAGCTGCTGCCGGAGCCGCTTTCGGAGCTGCAACCGGTGCTGCTGTTGGAGCGGAAACGCTTCCTGTTTCTTCTACAGTAACTTCATATGCTGTTCCGTTTACAGTGATTGTATAACTTTTCATTTTAAATCCTCCTAATGGTCAATTACCTTTTTTTACGATTGATTTTGCGGATGGAACGAACAACAAATCCGTCTGTTGAAGTTCCTTCGGATGCTGCGATAGCTGCTGCAATTACAGCGATCAGTTCGGAATTGTCAGCTTCCTGCACTGGAGCTGCGGCAACCGGAGCCGGTGTCGGTGCAGAAGCTGCCTCTTCTGCTGCTTTTTTCTTAGCTTTTTCCTGCTGTGCTCCGGAACCAGGAATGAACTGGAACAGAGAAATCAGGAAGATCAGCATGATAAGAATTACAAATACAGTTCCGAGTCCCATTATAGTATTCAGTGCTGCATTTTTCATGGTTGTAGCAAAGGAATATTTCACATCTACTGACAGTGAAGTCGGAGTAAGATTTTTGTCGAATACATAAATGAATTCAGCATCTTCTTTTTCGAATTCAACAGGTACAGTTGCTGTATATTCATCATTGGAATATTCAATTTCAGCAGATCCGGCTTTCTTCAGATCACCGAGGTCTTCTCTTGCACTATCCCATGCTGTCATGGCATTTTCAGTGAATGCATCTCCGGATTCCATATATGCTGCAATCTCATCTTCTGTCAGCGGAATGATTGTATTGGTCAGTCCTTCGGCAGTTGTTTCGATCGTTGTCTTTGTCTGCTCATCAATTTCACCGTCTGCCAGAACCAGTGATGCGCCGGAGAATGTAATAGATGCGGCGCATACAATTGCTGTAAAGACGGAGGAAGCTTTTTTAAACATCTGATTCATATGCTCACCTCACTTAGACTGTGCCATGTTTTTTGGATGGACGGTCTTCTCTCTTTGTGAAAAGCATTTCAAAAGCTCCGATTACATATTTACGTGTATCAGCTGGAGCAATCACAGTATCAACATATCCTCTTGCTGCTGCGGATTCTACATTGGACTGGAGTTCTCTGTATACAGCTGCTTTTTCATTAAGAACTGCAGCTTCTTCACCAGGATACATGATCTTGGCTGCAAGAGAGGCATCCATCATACCGATTTCTGCATTATCCCATGCGTATACAAGATCCGCACCTACGGATTTGCTGTTCATTGCAATGTAAGCAGTTCCATATGCTTTACCGATTACAACGTTTACCTTCGGAACAGTTGCATCTGCAAATGCATGGATCATTTCTCCAACTGCTTTGGCAATCATTTTTTCACTGCAGAGAGTTGCTTTGAATCCGGTTACATTGGTAAGTGTCAGAACCGGGATATCGAATGCGTCACAGAATTTAACGAATCCAGCTGCTTTTCTTGCACCTCTTGCAGAAATAGTACCATCGAATTCTTCGGCTTTATTTCCCTCAGCATCATATACTTCTGTTCTGTTGGCTACAGCACCGACAGTAGCTCCGTTCAGACGCAGGAAACCAGTTACAATATCTTTGCCGTAATCTTTCTTTGTTTCGAAGAAAATGCCGTTGTCAGCGATTCTGGAAAGTGCGATGGATGTATCACCTGCACATGCTGTGATATCGTCACAGGTGCGGTTCAGATCATCTGTACATTCTACGAAGGAATCATTATCTTCAAAATTAGAAGGAAGAAGTCCGATCAACTGACGGATCTGTCCAAGAATTTCTTCTTCGGAGCCTGTTCCGTCTACAAGACCTGTTTCCTCGCTCTGGAATGCAGCAGCTGATGTATCGCATTTTTCTGTGTAATTGCCATCCAGTGCATTCGGGCTGTTTACGAACATTTTGCCTTTTTGGGATTCAATAAATGTGAAATCTGTCAGAGCCGGAATAATTGCCATTCCACCACCGCATGTACCGAATACAGCTGTAATCTGTGGAATCATTCCGGAAGCCAGTGTCTGTTTCAGATAGATGGATCCAAATGCTTCAAGAGCATCAGTAGCCTCCTGAAGACGCATACCTGCACAGTCAACAAGACCGATCACAGGAGCTCCAGTCTTCATTGCAAGGTCATACAGAGCGGTAATCTTTCTGGCATGCATTTCACCAACAGTTCCGTTTAATACGGAAGCATCCTGGCTGTATACATATACAAGATTTCCGTCGATCACACCATATCCGGTGATAACACCGTCTGAAGGCGCTTTTGTTTCAGTTAAATTGAAATCTGTGGATCTGGCTGTTACGCTTTTTCCGATTTCAACAAAACTGTTTGCGTCAAGCAAAGAAGTGATTCTTGTGCCTGCTAAGCTTTGTGTTGCATTACTCATTCTTTCTTGCCCTCCATTTTATAAAATTTTAAAAATATAACCAAAATTTTAGCCGATTATAATTGTAACCTGTTTTCAATATTTTTTCAATAGATTTCCTGTTTTTTTGTTAAAAGTTTAACTCCCATGTCGTTTTTTTTACAGTAGGGTTCTGATATGTCGATATGTTATTGGAATATTACAGAGTAATTTCCTAAAACGCAAAAACTTCTCCCGTAACAGGAGAAGTCAGGTCTGTTAATGAAAAAAATTCTTAAATACAAGTTCTGCGCAATGGGTGAATGTATTTTTCTGAATGTTTTCTGTTGCCAATATTGGACAGGAAAAAAATTTGTTATCATTAAGAAAATAAATGATCTGTCCAATCTGTTCGCCTCTTCTGACAGGAGCACTTAGATGTTCTTTTAAACGGATCTGATATTGCAACCGGTCATCTGAGCTAATCAGAATCTGTCTGTTTTTTTCGTTATCCGAAACAGAAATCTGACCTCCTGTATATACAGAACTTCCTGAACCGAAATCATTCAGAATACCATTTTCAACGGGAATATAAGAAAGCTCCGGCTCTTGCCAGAAACTCCGGTATTCATAGTTGCTGTTTCCATAATTAAGAAGTTCCAAAGTATCATGCCATTTGTAATTTTTATGGTTAGGCCAGCCGGCACCAAGAAGGGCAATGATAAAAGTTTTGTTATCTTTCTGACAGGCACAAACATAACAATATCCGGCATCACCGGTATATCCGGTTTTCCCGGCAAGTACACCGTCCGTCATATGAAGTAGTGCATTGGTGTTATGGAGCGAAAAGTGTCGTTTTTTACTTAAATCAGAAAAAGAATACTCTTCTGTCTGTGTAATCTTCAGAAAGACATCATTGTGGATTGCATAACGCATGATCAGAGCCAGATCTTCTGCAGTTGTGTGATGTGTTCCACCAGAATTTTCTGCATCCAGTCCATTCGGAGTGACAAAGTGTGTGTTTTTACATCCGATTTCTTTTGCCTTTGCATTCATCATAGCTGAAAAATTATCTACAGATCCACCGATACATTCAGCAATCGCAACGGCAGAATCATTATGACTCTGCAACATCAGGGAATAAAGAAGGTCTTCCAGATAATATTGTTCTCCGATCGAAAGACCAAGGCGTACTTCCGGTTGACTGACAGCATTTGCAGAAACCTTGACATAGTCATCGCCCTTTCCGTTTTCAAGAGCAAGAATGCAGGTCATTACTTTGGTAGTGCTCGCGTTCGGACGAGGTGTATTACCTGATTTCTGATAGAGAACTCGTCCGGAATCACCATCCATCAATACTGCTGACAATGCATAAAGATTACCGGGAGACTTTTCTGATGCAAATACAGACCAACCGGGTGTCAGTAAAATTATGATCAACGAAAAGATAAAAATATTTTGTCTGCTATTCATAGTCCCTCCTTAATTCATATAGAACTATTTTATGCAGACAGAAAAGCAATCATTCCGATCATCCATTGTATGTCAGAAACCATCTTTCTGACAGAGGAAATTCTTTTTTTGACAATTGGAATAATTCCGTCAGTTCCTGAGGTGCCTGTGCCAGAGCATGATTGTATAATCCGTGAAGTGTGTGTACAGGCACTGCACTTCCTGGAACCGGGTCTTTTTCCATAAAATATTCCATCATTTCAGAAGAAAGTTTTTTTCCAGCAACTCGAGACAGGAACATCAGGAATTTTTTCCGGCGTCCATGATTATCGTATACAAGACAGTTGGTGATCAGTTTTATCAACCTTAGAGAAGACATTATTTCCTTCGTCCGTATTCTGGGAATAGCTCTGTGAATCACTCGTGCATACGTAACGCGGGGAACAATGCCACAGGCCGGGTAATAATGATATGGATCTTTGTGAGTTTCGAGCATCAGCGTTCTGTCAAATTCTTTTTCAAGCAGGGTATGTGAGATGACATTGCGTTCAGCCATCTCGTAAACGAATGGATGACAGGCACTGTCAAGAAGATAGTGACATCCAAATCCGAGCAGATAAGCAAGTAATTTTTCGTCATGAGTTGTTCTTACGAGTGTCATTCCTCTTTCAAAGAATGGTGCTGCACATTCTCTGTGCATGGCGATACCGGTTTCCGTAACTTTAGGTTTTAGCATATCATAGAAGAGAATATCCGGTCCATGAAGACCAATTCGATATAGGTTTGTATTTCTGCGAATCACTTTCTGAATTTCAGCAGGAAGTTTTGCATATATTTTTTTACCAAACAGATCATGTGCATAAGTAGTTGGCATCTGGGGCACCCCACTTTCCTAAATATCTAGCTTCAACTGAATCTCCTCTTCGGCTTCTGCTTTAAAATCTTCCAGACGCACCGGATCAACAGAAGGCAGCTCTTCGAGGCCCTGAACACCAAAGCATCGGAGAAATTCTTCTGTTGTTCCAAAAAGAATCGGGCGACCCGGAGCGTCCAAACGTCCCAGCTCTCTGACAAGTTCATATTCTACTAATTTATTGATGGCGTGGTCACATTTGACGCCTCGAATTTTTTCGATTTCTGCTTTGGTTACCGGCTGTTTATATGCAATGATGGAAAGCGTTTCCAGCATGACATCTGTAAGTGCCGGCTTTTTGGGATGCATCGCAAGCCGGATAAGACATTCATAGTATTCTTTTTTGCTGCAAAGCTGATAAGACTGTTCCAGTTCAATGATCTGGATACCACGATCTTTTTTCTGGTATTTGTCCATCATATTTTGAATGATCTTACGAGTGGTTTCTTTATCCTGTTGAATAGCATCTGCAATCTGCGACAGTTCTACCGATTCACCCATTGTAAACAAAATTGCTTCAATTGCAGCTTCTAATTTTTTTATTTCCATATATAATTTCCTCAGGTTTTATATTTCGTTACGGAATTATCATTATTCATCTGCGAATTCTGTCAAATGTGTCCAGGTTTCCGGATCCTGTGTGACATCGACCTGAATATCATCAAACAGCTCGTCCTGTTGTACATGAATATAGCCCATTTTCATTAACTCCAGGATAGATAGAAAGGTTACGATAACCTGAACTCTGGATGACTGGCTGGTGAGTAGCTGACGAAAACTGAATTTCCGGTGTTCGGCTGCATAGCTTTTCATTGCCAGCATTTTGTCAGAAAGACTGACTTCTTCTTTTTCAATTGTTCCAAATTTGCTTCGGATCGGATCAATCTTTGACTCCTGCTTTTTCAGGATAGACTGATAGATATTGTTGAGTTTCTCCAGAGTCAGTCCGGCGAGAAGTTCTGCCGGATCAACCGGTTCACGATATTTCAATACTTCATCAGGAATGCTGGGGTTTTTATAAAAAACGCCGGCAGCATTATCCATGTAATCCTTCAGTTCATAGGACATGTATTTATACATTTTGTATTCCAGAAGTTTCTGTACAAGTTCCTCGCGGGGATCTTCTTCTTCGCCCTCTTCATTTACTTCTTTTGGAAGTAGCATCTTACATTTGATATCCAGAAGTGTGGCCGCCATGACCATGAATTCGCTCATTGTTCCCAAGTCTTCCTGCTCCATGGAATGCAGATATTCCATATACTGATCTGTGATCTCTACGATTGGAATATCGTAAATGTCTATTTCGTTTTTTTCAATCAGATGGAGAAGAAGGTCAAGAGGACCTTCGAATACATTAATTTTAACAGGTATTGCCATCTTCAGTGTTCCTTTACTGATTTTGTAGATTGGGGATACAGGTTTATAAGAACAAGTTCCCTTGGATTATGGATACGGACAGGAATGGTATGCTCGCCAAGACCGGCACTTACGATCATATGCTGCTTTCCTTTTTTAAATTCCCCACAACAGAATGGTGGAAAGAGCAGGTACTGAGGACAGGTGAGACCATGGTTTTGATCCAGACGCAAAACTCCTCCGTGATAATGCCCTGAAAGAATCAGATCAGCTCCCCAGGAAAAATAAGTATTTCCATATTTGGGATTATGTGCCAGTAATACATGAAATCCCGGTTGGGAAGGTGTACCGATCATCTCTTCCATTGCTGTCAGACTCAAAGCCGGTGAATTCGGTTTGTGATAATATTCGACTGGAAGTTCAAGTCCATGAAATACAAAATCATTTCCCTTCAACTGAACAGATGTATGTTCATTGTGAAGAAAACAAATGCCGGCAGATGTAAGCAGTTTTTCATAGTTTGAATAGAAAATCTCAGTCTCTGGATTGAGGAGCATTTTGTATTCGTGATTTCCAAGTGCATAAAAAACAGGAATCTGATCACAGATCCGGAGCAGCAGACCAGCTGCCGCTTCCAGAGTTTCTGTGTCTCTGCTTACAACCAGATCACCGCAGACCAGAACTGCATCAGGCTGACTGGCAATAATTGCTTTGTATAAAGTCTGGTGATTCTTTCCAAATACAAGGCCATGCAGATCTGCAAGAATGGCGAAAGTAACTTTTTGTTTGCCGGTAAGCCTGGTACTGGAAATGTTATAAGTACTTATCTTAAAACTTTTCATTATACTCCTTTGTAATACGGATTATTTGCCAAAGCCACAGTTTGGAAAAGTACAGACATCACAGTTCAGACAAAGTCCTCCCTCACCATATGATGCAATTTCATCTGCGCAAATCCGGTCATCGGCCATAATACGGGGAAGGATAAGATCGAATACAGTCCGTCTGGCATACATGACACAGCCTGGAAGACCAAGGATAGGAATGATTTTATCATTATTTTGGTAATAGGAAAGAAGAAGCATGGCACCAGGAAGAACCGGTGCTCCATATGTGACAACTTCTGCGCCGGTATCTTTGATAGCACCGGGGGTACGATCGTCAGGGTCTACACTCATTCCTCCGCTGCAGATCACCATATCAGCACCCTGGTCTATAAAGCTCAGAATATCTGAGGTAATCTGGCTGCGCTCATCCCCAGGCAGTGTCTGCCCCAAAATCTGACATGAGAATTCGTCAAGTTTTTCTTTCAAGACTGGAGTGAAAGTATCTTTGATCAGTCCTTTTTGTACTTCGCTTCCGGTCGTAATGATTCCAACTTTTTTAGAACGGTACGGAAGGATGGAAAAAATCGGTTTTGTTCCGGCCACTTTCTTTGCCTTATCCATTTTGGATTTTTCGATAACCAGAGGAATGATTCTCGTTCCGGCAATTTTATCTCCTTTTTTTACAGGAAAATCACCATGTCTGGAAGCAATCATCATTTCACCCAGGCTGTTGACTGCAAGCAATACATCTCGGCGGATTTTGAGTACGCCATCACAGTCGGCAATCAATTCGATCTTTCCTTCTTTGATATCACTGCCGTGCATATGAATATCAGCGGATATATGGTAGAGAATTTCTGCCGCTTCATTTTCGTGAAGAATACCCTCTTGTTTTTCCCAAACATAAAGATGTTCTTTTCCGACGGAAAGAAGTGCCGGAATATCTTCTTCGCGAACGATGTGACCTTTTTTAAAGAGAACACCCTTTTTTTCATCCTTTATAATTTGTGTTATATCATGGCAAAGCACATGCCCGACAGCATCTTCTGTACGAATCTCTTTCATTGCATCCATCTCCTGTTCCTGCGAAATTCTGTCGAAATCACTCTGGAATTGCTGTTTATTTCGTCTACAGCAACCATTTGGATTTTATTATACCTCGAACAGAAGGAAATTGTCAAAATAATTGTTAACACCAGAAAGTACAGAGGGTATCTTTCAGACAATCGGTATATTTTCTGATTCTTATTGATTCAGAATATATGACCGGTATGCGACCAAGCTCCTTCTGACCGGAAAAATATATGATTTCTCCAGCCTTTTCTCCTTTTTTTACAGGGGCGTTCACAGAGGCAGGATGGATGTATTTTTTGTTCACTGTCGTAATCTTTGTTCCATCGGTACTTAAATAGCGAAAAGTTTTTCCATATTGAACAGCTGCTGATCTGTGAAGTCCTCTTTTTACAGGGATAGCAGGGAGTGACTCCGGAGTGTTATCTTCATAGATGCTGCATCTGGAAAATCCGTAATCCAGAAGAGCTGCGGCATCTTTTAATCTTGCTTTATAATCAGGAGCAGCCATTACCACAGATATCAGTTTCAGGCTATTTCTCTCTGCTGTTGCTGAGAGACAAAATCCTGCTTTACTAGTACTCCCCGTTTTGAGTCCTCTGCATCCGGGATAAGTCCGAATCAGTCGATTGGTATTGGTGAGTCCGAATTCTTTGATTCCCTGACTTGTTTCATGGATAATCGTTTCCATCCATATAGAAGAATAATCAAGAATTTCCGGATATTTTACGATGAGTTCCCGACTCATGATCGCAATATCATTTGCGGTTGTGTAATGCTCGTCAGAATCCGTCAGACCACAGCAGTCAATAAAGTGAGTATTTTTCATTCCCAGACGGTCAGCACGCAGGTTCATCTGTGCTACAAATTCCTGTTCTGAACCGGAGATAAACTCGGCCATTGCCACACTGGCATCATTACCTGAGGCAATGACGATACATTTTATAAGCGTTTCTACTGTCTGTATCTCTCCTTCTTCAAGAAAAACCTGTGATCCGCCCATGGATTTTGCATGTGCGCTTGTTGTGACTGGATCAGTCAGGGAAATGTCCCCAGCATGTAAATGGTCAAAAATAAGTATCAATGTCATAATCTTTGTGACACTTGCCGGACTTCTGCGAGTATCTTTATCCTTGGCATATACGAACTGTCCGGTTTCAGCCTCCATAAGAACAGCGCTGGGAGCAGAAAGTTCGGGACCGGATGTGGAATTTTCCTGTCCGGCATAGACAGAGATCATACAGATATGTAAAAGCAGAAAAAAGAAACATAACGGAAGGAGAAGATATTTTTTGCGGAGGATTTTGTTATTTCTCATAAAAATTTTCCTGTCAGGCACTTTAGTATTATTGTAGCGGACAATCATAAAAATATACCTAAGAAACATAAAAACAGTATCTTTCCGCAGTTAAAATCCGCGGAGGATACTGTTTCTGTAAAAAAGCTTCATCCAAATGGATGTCAGAGTAAAGGTGCAAACAGGCGAAGAATACTCTGAAAAGCCCGTATGACAATGTTTCGGTTCCGACAGAAATCAATACTGATCGGATCACAGTAATTGAGTGTTTCCTGAAAGTCAGACAAGATGTCCTGGATAACTTTGTTTTTATAAAACCATACACCATTTTCAAAATGCAGATACAGACTGCGGTAATCCAGGTTGATTGTCCCAACGACGGCGATTTCATCATCGCAGACGAAAGACTTTGCATGAAGGAAACCTGGCTGGTATTCATAAATATGAACACCTGCCTCCAGAAGTTGTTCATAATAAGACTGTGTCAATAAGAAGACCATTTTTTTATCAGGAATCCCTGGTGTCATAATACGGACATCAACGCCACTTTTGGCTGCCAGACAGAGAGCCGTCATCATTTCATTATCAATGATCAGATAAGGCGTGCAGATATATACATATTTGCGGGCACGGTTAATGATGTTGAGGTAAACATTTTCACCAACAATTTCTCCATCAAGAGGTGTATCACTGTAGGGCTGTACATATCCGTCACTTTCAAATGAGTCTGGATGAAAATGATGTGGCAGATGCAGTTCATGGTCAATTGGCTCGGATGAATTGGCAATTACATTCCACATGTGCAGGAACATAACGGTCATATTCCAGACAGCTTCTCCTTTCAGCATGACTGCCGTATCTTTCCAGTGACCAAAACGACGCTTCTGATTAATATATTCATCAGCAAGGTTAATTCCGCCGGTGAATCCTGTTTTACCATCAATAACACAGATTTTACGATGATCACGATTATTTTGAACGATATTCAGAAGCGGACGAAATGGATTAAAAACCTGGCATTGAATGCCTTTTTCGCGAAGAAAGCGTTCATAATGATAGGGAAGTGTTGTGAGGCATCCAAAACCATCATAAATCAGGCGGACGTCAACTCCTTCGGTTGCTTTTCGTTCAAGAATATCCAGAATCGTTCGCCACATCACGCCATCATTGATAATAAAATATTCGATGTAGATATAATGTTCTGCCTGCTCCAGTTCACGAACAAGCACAGGGAACATATCATCTCCTACCTGGAAATATTCAGCAGTTGTATTAGTGTGAACCGGGAAACTGGAGTATTGATGAATATATCTGGACTGGACTGCCGCAGATTGAGAGGATTCCTCAAGACTTCTGGCGACATCAGGATCCTGTTTCATATAGGAAAAGCTTTCCTCCTGAACCTGTGCATATTTATTCTGGATTGCCTGTGCAATTCTGGATTTACCAAAAAGTATATACAACATAACTCCTAAAACAGGGAGACAGAGAATCAGAATCGTCCATCCGAGTTTATAAGACGGATTGATCTTTTTGTTTACGATCCAGAGTACGACCAGGATGCTGATCATACTGATTACATGCGAAATATATTTTGAATATGCTGCCAGTCTCCATGCGGTGATCAACAACCATGTAAGCTGAAGCATCAGCGCAACTGCAACATAAAAAATTCGATTAAATAATAACTGTAAGATTTTCTTGAAGGTATGAATGATACGATGCATAAATGTCCCTTTTTATTGTTTTACAGCATTGTTAATTTAGTGACGATTCATAAATCTTAAAAATCCCTGACGGAATTGTCGTCAGGGATTTTTGCGCACAATTAATTATATTTACGTTTTCTTGCGGCTTCAGATTTTTTCTTACGACGAACGCTTGGTTTCTCGTAATGCTCTCTTTTGCGGATTTCCTGCTGGATACCTGCTTTTGCACAGCTTCTCTTGAATCTGCGAAGAGCGCTATCTAAAGTCTCGTTTTCTTTTACGATAACGTTTGACATAGACTCACACCTAACCTCCCTCCAGTTGTAGATTGTGCTAAAATACAACTGTCTGGGTATTTTTCTTGCACGAATGTTATTATATAACATAGCTGTAACATTCGTCAACATTTTTTGGCTAAATTTAGAAAAAAATTATTTCATCAAAAAACAGTTCTTATTAGTGGAGCTGCTGTTCCAGAATTCCAGCTGCTGCTTTTACTGCTTCGTCTGCCTTTTCCGGATTTTTTCCACCAGCCTGAGCCATGTTTGGACGACCGCCGCCGCCACCACCTACGATCGCTGCGACACCTTTAATAAGATTTCCAGCGTGCGCTCCTGCTTTCTGAGCTGCATCTGTAGCCATAGCAAGAAGGTTTACTTTACCTCCGTTTACAGCTGCAAGAACAACAACACCTTCTCCGATCTTTTCTTTGAGCTGATCTCCAAGATCACGAAGTCCGTTCATATCAACGCCCTCAACCTTGGCTGCAAGGAGTTTTACGCCTTTAACATCAACGATCTGGTTCATAACATCACCGAGAGATCCCTGAGCCAGTTTGCTCTTGAGAGATTCATTCTCGCTCTGGAGAGATTTTACTTCTGCCTGAAGATGTGTGATCTTCTCAGTAATTTCTGCAGGCTGTGCTTTGAGTGCTTTGGCAACTTCCTGAAGCATAGTCTCCTGTTTTTTATAGTATTCAATAACGCCGTTTCCTGTCAACGCCTCAATACGACGCACCCCTGCTGCAATACCTGCCTCAGATACGATTTTGAAGAGCATGATGGAACTCGTGTTTTTAACATGTGTACCACCACAGAGTTCTTTTGAGAAATCACCCATGGATACAACACGTACTTTCTGATCGTATTTTTCACCGAACAGAGCCATTGCACCGGATTTCTTTGCTTCTTCAATATCCATAACGTCTGTTACTACAGGAAGAGCAGCCTGAATCTCTTTGTTTACAAGTGTTTCTGTCTGCGCAATTTCCTCTGGAGTCATTGCCTGGAAGTGAGCAAAGTCAAAACGGAGTCTGTCCGGAGTTACCAGAGAACCTTTCTGTTCCACGTGAGAACCAAGAACAGTCTTGAGTGCTTTCTGAAGAAGATGTGTTGCACTGTGGTTTTTCTCTGTGTCACGGCGGGCCTGCTCGTTAACCTTAAGGGTTACAGTCTCTCCTGTGGAAAGCATTCCGGATTCCATACGTCCGACATGACCGAATTTACCACCACGAAGTTTGATGGTATCTTCTACTACAAATTTACCGTTTGCTGTTTCAATTACACCGCAATCACCTTCCTGTCCACCCATGGTAGCGTAGAATGGTGTCTCTTTTACAAATACAGTACCTTTTTGACCTTCCACCAGAGAAGTTACGATTTCTTTTTCAGTTGTGAGAACTGTAATCTCGGAATCATAAGTAAGATGATCATATCCCTCGAATTTAGTGGTTACGTTAACATCGATCTCATCATATACAGTGGCGTCAGCTCCCATATAGTTGGTTACTTCACGTGCGGTACGTGCTTTGACTCTCTGTTCTTCCATTGCTTTCTGGAAGCCTTCTTCGTCGATTCCATAGCCTTTTTCTTCAAGGATCTCTTTGGTAAGGTCAAGTGGAAATCCGTAAGTATCATACAGTTTGAATGCATTTTCTCCGGAAAGAGTTTTTTCTCCGGCAGCCTTTATCTCTTCCTCCATGTCGCCGAGGATGCGAAGTCCCTGATCGATAGTTTTGTTGAACTGATTTTCTTCGTTAGTCAGAACTTTAAAGATGAATTCTTTCTTTTCTTCCAGTTCCGGATATCCGGCCTTGGAACCATTGATCACTTCTGCACTGAGTTTTGCGAGGAAGCTTCCCTCGATTCCCAGAAGACGTCCATGACGTGCTGCACGACGGATCAGACGGCGGAGTACGTATCCACGTCCCTCATTAGTCGGCATGATACCATCAGAGATCATAAATGTAGCAGAGCGGATATGGTCTGTGATCAGACGGATGGATACATCATCCTGATAGTTTTTCCCATATTCTTTGCCGGCAATCTCACATACCAGGTTACGAAGTGCACAGATGGTATCTACGTCAAAGATAGAATCAACATCCTGTACAACAACAGCCAGACGTTCAAGGCCCATACCTGTATCAATATTTTTCTGTTTCAGAGTTGTATAATTTCCGTTGCCATCGTTTTCGAACTGAGTGAATACATTGTTCCATACTTCCATGTAACGGTCGCAGTCACAACCTACGGTGCAGCCAGGTTTGCCACAACCGTATTTTTCCCCACGGTCATAATAGATTTCAGAACATGGGCCACATGGACCTGCACCATGTTCCCAGAAATTATCTTCTTTACCAAAACGGAAAATTCTGTCTGCCGGGATTCCGATTTCTTTATTCCAGATATCAAAAGCCTCATCATCGTCCTGATACACAGATGGATAAAGTCTGTTTGCATCCAGACCGACAACTTCTGTCAGAAATTCCCAGGACCAGTGGATTGCTTCTGTTTTGAAGTAATCTCCAAAAGAGAAATTACCAAGCATCTCAAAGAATGTACCATGACGTGCTGTTTTTCCAACATTTTCGATATCACCGGTACGAATACATTTCTGACATGTGGAGACTCTTGTTCTAGGTGGTTTCTCTGCACCTGTGAAATATGGTTTCAGTGGAGCCATACCTGCATTGATCAGCAGGAGGCTCTTGTCTCCCTGTGGTACCAGGGAAAAGCTTTTCATTACGAGATGTCCTTTACTCTCCATGAAATCAAGGAACATCTGACGAAGTTCGTTTACTCCGTATTTCTTCATGATTCTTTCCTCCTAAAAGAAAGTATATAAATACTTATTATTTGGCATAAACTCTGTTAAATTTCTTTTTGCCTCGCTTGAGGACAACTCCATCACCTGTAAGGGTATCTTTGGAAACCGTGTGTTTGATGTCTGTGATCTTCTCACCATCAATGGAAACACCACCCTGCTCGATTGCACGACGCCCCTCAGAACGTGTCGGAACAAGACCTGCTTTGATCAGCATGGTAATAAGGTCAATGGTTCCTTCTTCTACGAAGTCTTCATCAGTCAGTTCTGTGGTCGGCATATGTGCAGTGTCAGCTCCGCCAGAGAAAAGTGCTCTTGCGCCTTCCTGTGCTTTCTTGGCTTCTTCTTCACCATGAACCAGGTTGGTCAGTTCATATGCAAGGATTTCTTTGGCTTTGTTTAACTGACTTCCTTCCCATGTTGCCATCTCGTCGATCTGCTCAAGCGGAAGGAATGTAAGAAGACGCATGCATTTGATAACGTCTGCATCATCCACATTTCTCCAATACTGATAGAAATCAAATGGAGATGTCTTGTTCGGATCAAGCCATACAGCACCAGACTGTGTCTTACCCATCTTCTTGCCTTCTGAGTTCAGAAGAAGTGTGATGGTCATAGCGTATGCATCTTTGCCAAGTTTACGACGGATCAGTTCTGTACCGCCGAGCATGTTGCTCCACTGATCATCACCGCCAAACTGCATGTTGCAGCCGTATTTCTGATATAACATATAGAAGTCATAACTCTGCATGATCATGTAGTTGAATTCAAGGAAGCTAAGTCCTCTTTCCATACGCTGTTTGTAGCATTCAGCAGTAAGCATACGGTTTACTGAGAAATGTGCGCCTACATCACGAAGCAGATCTACATAATTCAGATTCAGAAGCCAGTCCGCATTGTTAACCATCAGTGCCTTTCCGTCAGAAAAATCAATAAAACGAGACATCTGTTTCTTGAAGCAGTCAATATTGTGCTGGATGGTTTCTTTTGTCATCATCTGACGCATATCGGTTCTTCCTGATGGATCTCCGATCATACCGGTACCTCCACCGAGAAGTGCGATCGGACGATTGCCTGCCATCTGCAGACGTTTCATCAGGCAAAGAGCCATAAAATGTCCTACATGAAGACTATCAGCGGTAGGGTCAAAGCCGATATAAAATGTTGCTTTTCCATTGTTTACCATTTCTTTGATTTCATCTTCATCTGTTACCTGGGCAATCAGGCCTCTGGCCTTCAATTCTTCCCATACTGTCATAATAAATTCCTCCTGTAATGAAATGCAGAAAAGTTTTGGCACAGTATATTCTGCATGCTATGGTATTAAAAAAGCCCGGTTCCTGTCCGTTTAGGACGAGAACCGGGTCCCGTGATACCACCTAAATTCGCAGGAAAAGTTCCCGCCTCATTGAGCACGATAACGAGTGCCAATCCGTCGTAGCCTACTGAAATTTTCGGTACGAAGCTCCAGGATGTATTCACATAAGTTCTGCATGTGCCTCTCACCAGCCGGCTACTCTCTGTCTGCTTTCCTTAGGCTACTTCTTCCCTTCAAAGCCGTTATAATATACTTCTAAAAGTATACAAATTGATAAAAAATTTGTCAAGAGCGTTTTGCTGCTCTTTTAACAACTTAAAGTGACAAAACATTTCTACTGAGCAGAAACATCTGCCTCAGAAAGCATGAAGCCCTGACGAACTTTCTGCATAAGTGTTTTGGCTTTGTCAACAGTTGTCTGATCAGGAACCATAACATAAGCTTTCTGACTCATGGAATATGGCTTCTGTGTATCCCCTGTACCGTCTACACTGTAGGAAAGAACCTGCCAGCTGCCGCCCTCATCGAGCTGCTGTTTTACCAGAGAGGTAATAACGTCATATGGAATATTTGTTTCAAAACATCCGGAAAGGCTGTCCAGAAGTGAAAGATAATTTTTCAGGATATCCGGAGAGGTTGCCTTATTGATAACACCCTGAATTACTTTCATCTGGTCTTTGCCTCGCTGACGGTCACCGGCAGAAAATGCATATCTTTCGCGGCAGAAAGCAAGAGCCTGATCACCATTTACCTGATTAGGACCTTTAGTAAAATGATAACCGGAACTGTTCTGTGTCGTAAAATCATAATCAGAATCAACGGTAATTCCGCCAAGTGCATCAATGATCTGCACAAATCCGGCAAAATTCAGGCGGAAATAATAATTGATATCTGTATCATAAAGCATATTCAGCGTATCCATACATACGTTGATACCATAGATTCCTGCATGTGTAAGTTTATCCGGTACTCCATTGGAAATAGAAAGTGGTACATAATAATCTCGTGGGGTGGAAATCATCAATACCTGTTTGGTCCGCGCATTGACTGTAAGGACGATATTTACATCACTTCGACTTGAAGCTGTAATATCGCCCCGTGTATCGATACCACTGACAAAAATCGTATAAATCTGATCTGTTACAGCTGCATCCTGGGTTGTGTCTGAAGAATCCTCTGCCTGTACATCTGTCTGAACCGGTGCCGGAGTATTACGTTCTACCAGTTTTTCTACCTGTTCAGATGCAATTTCACGGATCTGAGAAGAAAAGCTTGCATAATTGTCAATTTCATCAAAAACATCCAGATATGCTCTGTTAAGAACGATTGCCTGACAGTCGCCTTTCAGAAGTCCATCGGCAAGTTCTGTAAGGCTGCTGTATTCTTTGGTACTTACTTCCCCACCGGTCTCACTTGCCATCTGTTGTAATGCAGTGTCTGTGTTTTCTCGATCGAGATCTGCCAGAATACCAAATGAATAACTGGCTGCATCCATAAGGCTCTGGGCTGCATCATCCTGTTTGACATATACATTGATTTCGGTGATCTCTTTATTAACACCTGTAATATCATCAAGTGCAGATACTGTTTTATAAATATAAAAACTTGCAATTCCAAGAACGGCAAGAATGATAACCATCAATATGATTCCAATCCAGAAACGAATCTGTTTACGGAATTTTCGAATCAGAAGATGATCGATCAGAAGTAAAACAAGTAATACTGCAAATACGATACCAATGTACTTGGCAGAAAGCAGGTTTGTATAGAGCAGCAATACAGTAAACGCTATTTCTGCAACAAATAGTAAAATAGTTAAGATGATTCCTGGCATGCGATCCTGTTTTTTGGTTATTCTCATTTTTTCACATCCTGTTTGATTATTCAACAATTACAGTCAGTACTGCATTGTTGGAAATGTTATTTTGTGAGTCGATTACATAGTAAGTACATTTGTATGTCCCCGGAACTGCAGAATTAACTTCACCTGTGATCTGTACCTTCCGCCAGAGCGTATATACATCATCGGAATCATCTTTGATCTCACTGACATAGGACAACAGATCTACAGAGGTTCCCACAGGGACCTTGATCAGATAATCCTTGAGATAAATTCTAGGATTCTGATCAGACATAGCATTTGCTTCCGCTTCTTGTTTTTCTTTTTCTGCTGCAGCCTCATCAACTTCCGGTGTAGGAGTTGGCGTTTCCTCAACAGCAGCAACATCTGCATTCTCTTCTGCATGATCAGCAGCCTCTGGATTTTTACTCTGCTCAGCATCTACACCAGTTGTCGCCGCAGAATCTGCATTATCGGTTTTTTCTCCAAAAGCAGATGTATCTTCAGAAGCTTTGCCGGCATCGGATGGATCCATTTCCATCTCATATTTCTGCTTGGTGATGTTATTGGAATTGTCTTTTGCAGTATAAGTAACAGCGACATGTGAGTCATCAATCTCATACACGGATTCTACTGTTAGAGAAGATGAAACGTCTCCATCTTTCCGGTCAGTTGCAGTCACTCCGGTCAGAAGTTCTTCATTACTCATATCAGAACGATATACAGAAGGTGCTTCAGAGGTAAATACAATTTCTGGTCCTTCTGTATCTGCATTCATTCGCATAAAGCCTACGCCTCCGGCGAGACCAATACATACAACGAGCAGAAGTGCAACCCATTTTTTGGACATAATCTATCAATGCTCCTTATTTCTTTTCGGTTTTCTTGTCACCGTACTTGCCATAATACTTACCATAATACTTACCATAATACCCCTGCTTGCTCATGTCAACCTTATTTAATATTACACCAAGTATTGGGCAGTTACATTTTTCAAGCTGGCCTTTTACATCCTGAGCGAAACGATAACTGATCACACCGGATTCCATGACTATAATGGATCCGTCACATTCATCTGCAATGACTGCACTGTCAATAACACTTCCAAGTGGCGGTGTATCAATGATCACATAGTCATAAACTTTTCTGATCGCAGATAAAAATCGTTTGAAATATTTGCTACCGAGAAGTTCTGCCGGGTTCGGCGGAACAGTTCCTGCATAAATAATATGAAAACGTGGAACATTTGTAGCACAAATAACATTTTCAATCGTTTCCTGATGGGAAAGAAGATGTGACAGTCCCTTGATCTCCTCTCCTTCTACTTCTGTACGTCCCATAAGCACAGATTTACGAAGGTCAGCATCAATAAAAAGAACTTTTTTTCCTGAATCTGCCAGAGATAAAGCAAGATTCAGAGAGACTGTACTTTTTCCTTCATTTGGTGTACAGCTTGTAACTGCGATCACTTTTTTGTCTTCACCACAGAATAAAAGGTTTGTACGTAATGATTTATAGGATTCGTTTGCACTGTAATCCAGTTCCTGACGATAAATATTAACTTCTTTCATGATTATCTTCTCCCTCTGGCTCTTTTCTGTTTCTGTTTTTTCTTTTTCTTTTTACGATCTGTTTCAGTTAACGGGATCGTACCCAGAACACTGAGACCAAGATATTTTTCGACATCTTCCTGTGTCTTCACAGTATCGTTGGAAATATATGCGATCAAGATGATCGCAACAGACAAGAGTACGCCAAGGAGTACACCGATAATACCATTTTTACTGATACTTGGACTTGACTGCTGATCCGGAATGTTCGCTGTTTCAACAACATTTACGGCATCAATATCCATTACATTTTTAATATGGTTTGCAGCAACATCTCTGATAGCATTGGCAATCTTGCATGCTTCATAAGGGTCTGCATCTGTTACAGTGATTGAAAGAATACGAGTATCTGTTGCAGAATCTACTGTCATTTTTTTCAGAAGTTCTTCATGTGTGAGATCAAGATTTAACTGCGCGATCACACCTTCAGTAACTGTACGGCTTTTGATCAGTTCTGCATAGTCTTTTGTCAGAGACAAACTTGTCTGCATATCCTGCTGAGTAAGTGTATTGTTGTCCTGCTTACTTAACACGTACATTTTTGTAGTAGATTCATATTGTGGCGTAATAAAAAGAATTGTTCCACCAATAAAAGCAAGTCCTGCAATGATTCCTGCCAGAAGAATGATCCAGAACTTGTTTAATAATACATGGAATAATTCTAACACATCAATTTCAATATCGGTATTGTCTTGTAAATTCTGCTGTTCCATTTTATCTTCCCTTCCTACGCTGTGCATCCGCAATTATTTTTTGTGGATTTCTTATGAAAAGCTGGTTTGCATAAGAATCTCCTTCTTTTTTTGAAACATAATCATAAGCTTCACCAATTCGTGATATCCGTTCTTTGGTTCCATGACAGTCAGAACCAACAAAACTGAGCAGATCCTGTTTCATAAGCTTTTTACAGTATCGTCTGGTACCAAATCCGTCTTTTCCAATGATACTGTCGGCATTCACCTGCATAAGCGCACCGAGATCTGCCATTTCTTCAACAAATCCGATATCTTTTCGCATACATTCATAACGTTCGATATGTGCTACAATTGGTTTGTAACCATGAGAAAGCAATGAATATAAACGTTCTCGGATATAGCTTGCTTTTGTGCTTCCCGAAAATTCTGTAAGAACATAACGGGAACCGGCCATTGTGTGTACTTCTCCGCTGCGAAGCATCTCTACCATTTCCATATTAGAATGAAATTCGCATCCGAGATATACGTGAAGATCAGGTGCAACTTTTCTAGCCAGCTGTTTTAATACCAAAAACTGGTGCTCCACTGTTTCAATGGGAGTTTCAAACATCTGAAGCCTGTAATGGGGAGTTGCAATAATATTGCGTACACCCTGTCTGTATTCCATCTGAAGCATTTTGTATGCTTCTTCTGCGCTCGAAGCTCCGTCATCAACCGAAGGAACAATGTGACAATGTATGTCAAACAGTCCCTTATCAGGCATATTCTATCCTCTCCTTTTCCTGCTTTTTGCTTTTATAAGCAATATTAACATTCGAATTATAGCTCATTTCAATTCCCTTTTCAACAGAATTTTCATATATATGCGAACAAAAATTATGTGGAAATAAAAATTGTTTCTCTTCTCAGATAATTGTAAGTAACGCATAAAGCTTTCACTGCATAATATGAAGTGTAAACAAAACCTGGAGGATTTACTATGAGTGATTTAGCTGCTACAAATTGTGGATGCGGTGATGAAAGATGCGGATGTAATAACAACTGTGGCTGTGGCAATGGAAACAGTCTTTTTGGAGATAACTCCTGTAATTGTATTCTCTGGATCATCTGTCTGATGTGTCTGTGCGGAAACAATGGGTATGGAAACGGATGCGGCTGCAGCAATGGCAATGATTCCTGCTGGATCATTATCGTACTGCTCCTGCTCTGTGGTGGATGTGGCAATAACGGTTGTGGCTGCTGATATCTTTGGGAGGCAGAGGTTATTTCCTCTGCCTTTTCTGTGTATGCTGTGAAGAATGTATGCCTGCTTTTTTGTCAGGAAAATGTTTCGTGTCTTTTTTCTTCTTTTCAAAACACTCGAGATCGATTTCATAAAATGCATTTCCATTTATAATAAGTTTTTCTTTTTTCATATTCAGAAAATCCTTTTATTTGTTGAGATAATTTATAGTATGTCAAATCTTATTGCACTGTCATAAAATAATTAGCAAAAGCATATAATCGTTAGAAAGGAGTGGCTGTATGGAACAGGAAACCATTGCACAGACCATGTTGGATCAGCTAGTCACCGATGAAAATTCTCAGATGCTGAAAGCACTGATTCCCTATTTGTCTTTTTCAGGTCAGAGAATACTGGCTGCATACGCCAAAACACAGGAACTGTGTAACACACTTCAGTTATTTTCCAGGCCACAGAACGATATGCAGATCTGCAGTTCCAGGCCAATGAACCCAATGGAACTGTTAAATGATATCCGAAAATTCAGTTATGGAGAAAACAGAAGAAAGCTGGACCAAGCAGTAAATATGTTTGCAATGCTAGAGATGTTGATGACAATAAATGAATAAACAGTTTTCTGGGGAGGTGATCAGATGGCGATGAATGATGACTGGAAAAATGATCCGAAGCTGAAAGAAATTGACAAAACCAAATTAGATATGCTGCAGAACCTTGCAGAAAAGGGCAATGGAAAAAGCGTGTCAGACATGATGCCATATTTAATGAGTGCTGCTGCTTCCGGAAAAAAGAATGGACTGCATTTTTCACAAAATGAAATTTCAGCGGTCCTTGAAGTGATGAAAGCAGGAAAAACTCCACAGGAAGCGTCCAAAATTGACCGTATTGTAAATCTGATGCGCATGATACACTAATAAATATCCCCCGAACGATCATATATAACGTCCGGGGGAATTCCGTTATCTGTATATTATTCCTGCATGGACAGAACGGTTCGGTTCTGCCAGATGTAGGTGATCAGAGAAATGATGGTCAATGCAAGGGAAAGCCAGATAAAAATCTGTTCAAGTATAACAAAGATACCATCAAAATGAAGTATCAGCAAAATGATCATGATCATCTGGGAAGCTGTTTTAAATTTTCCCCAGTAGTTTGCAGCAATTACAATACCATTTTCGGCAGCAATAAGGCGGAAACCACTGATAATAAATTCGCGGGCAATGATAATGATGACGAACCATGCAGGAAGACGTTTGAGATCGATCATACAGATCATTGCAGAACATACAAGCAATTTATCCGCCAGAGGATCCATAAATTTACCAAAGTTTGTAACAAGATTGTTTTTACGGGCAAGATATCCGTCAAACCAGTCTGTAACGCTTGCGACCACAAACAGAGTCAGAGAAATGTAACGATTGGCTTCTCCGCCCCATCCGGTCAGAAGAAATATTACAAGAAAAGGAACAATGATCATTCTTGCAATTGTAAGTTTATTCGGTGTATTCATCAGCCAACTCTCCTATCAAATCGTATTCCATTGCGCCTGTTACTTTTACTTTTGCAAAATCGCCTGTAACAAGCAGTTCTCCTGTTTGAACAAACATATATCCATCTACCTTCGGAGCATCTCCGTAGGTACGTCCGATATAGGCACTTTCGCCGGAAACCTTTCCTTCGATCATAACAAGTAATTCCTGACCGATACGGTCATTTCCTTTTTCCAGGGAAATTTCCTGCTGCAGTTCCATGATCTCATCACGGCGTTCTTCTTTAAGTTCTTCTGGTACCTGTTCTTCCATTGTTTCGGCAGGTGTTCCCTCTTCCGGTGAATACGTGAAAACTCCAAGACGGTCGAATTCCATTTCATCTACAAATTCCATCAGTTCCTGATGGTCTTCTTCTGTTTCGCCCGGAAAGCCTGTGATAAGGGATGTCCTGAGAACGATATCCGGGATTTCTCTGCGCAGCTTGGTAATGATTCCTACAAGTTGTGCTTTGGAAGTGCGGCGGCCCATACGTTTCAAAATACGGTCGCTTGCATGCTGGATTGGAAGGTCAAGATAGTGGCAGATCTTCTTTTCCTCTTTCATGACCTGGATCAGTTCATCATAAATTTCTTCCGGATAACAGTAAAGAACACGGATCCAACGGATTCCTTTAATCTGGCAAAGTTTCTTAAGAAGGATATGCAGAGTTTTTTTGCCGTAAAGATCAGTACCATAGACGGTTGTTTCCTGTGCAACGAGAATCAATTCCCTGACTCCCTGGGAAGCCATATACTCGGCCTGCTTCAGAAGACGCTCTTCAGGAACACTGCGGAATTTACCTCTCAGCGAAGGAATGATACAGTAGGTACAATGCTTATCACAGCCTTCAGCAATCTTAAGATATCCGAAATGTCCACCAGTTGTAATGACTCTGCGACCGGAATCTTCCGGGAGAGCATTAATATCTTTGAATTCCTGAAAAACATGACCGGCTTCTGCTTCATTTAATGCTTTGACGATATCTCCATAAGAAGTAGTTCCAAGAACAGCATCTACTTCCGGAATTTCCTCCGTGATTTCTTCTTTGTAGCGCTGAGCCATGCAACCAGTTACGATCAGTATTTTGCATGTCCCGGTTTTTTTGTATTCTGCCATTTCAAGAATCGTATTAACGCTTTCTTCTTTGGCATCATGAATAAAGCAGCATGTATTGATGACAATCGCATCTGCTTCTTCTTCAGAGTCTACGATTTCATGACCATTTCCGGTAAGCAGTCCAAGCATTTCTTCGGAATCTGCAAGATTTTTATCGCAGCCCAGTGATATAAATAATATTTTCATATATTCTCCTGATAGACGTAATCAGAAGACATAAAGTCTTCTGATTACTCTGGTTTACTGGTTATTTTCGGTTGTTTCTTCGATATTTTCAACAGTCTCTTCTGCAACCGTCTGTGTTTTTGTTGTATCTTCTTCCGCTTCTGAAGCAGCTACGATCTTAACTTCGCCCTTGTAGAGCTCATCAATCGCTATAGAAAGAGGTTTTTTACCAGCAGTGTTAGGTACCAGCGGTTCTGCGCCTGCAATCAGCTGTCTTGCTCTTTTGCTGGTTGCAAGAACCAGTGAGTAACGGCTGTTCAGCATCATTGTGTTGTCGTCTTCCTCTACATTGTTGTTGATTGCCTGAATAAGTTCAGAATATGATGGATGTATCATATTATTTATCTCCTTTCATAAAGATCCGGGCTTCTTCCTGGATCGTGTTGATAAGTTCTTCGTTGCGCTGTGCTCGACAGCGTTCGCTCAAAATGATCTGATGAAGCTGATCGACACAGTCTTCAACCTGATCATTGATCAGAATGTAATCATAATTATTCATTCCCTCCGATTCTTCTGCCGCACGTCTGAGACGAGATGCAATCACATCAGCCGTTTCTGTACCACGGCCTATCAGACGGCTGCGAAGTTCTTCAATCGTAGGTGGGGTTACAAATACCAGAACTGCTTCCGGAATTTTTTCTTTGATCTTCATTGCACCTTGAATTTCTATTTCAAGGATTACGTTTTTCCCCTGAGAAAGCATATCTTCTACATAAAACCGAGGAGTTCCGTAATAATTACCCACGTATTCAGCATGTTCAAGAAGCTGATCTTCCTGAATCATAGCTTCTACTTCTTCTCGTGTTCTAAAAAAATATTCAATACCATCTCTTTCACCTTCACGAGGTTTCCGCGTTGTTACAGAAATTGAAAGCGCATAATTTTCATATTTTTCCAGAAGACGTTTCATTACCGTACCTTTGCCGGCACCTGAAAAGCCGGAAACAACTGTTAAAACACCTTTACTCATGTTCCTCTTCCTTTTCTTCATAATTATTAGCTTCCGCAAAACGCCGGGCAATCGTTTCCGGTTGAAGTGCGGATAAAACAAGATAATCATCAGAGGTTACAATAACGGCTTTTGTTTTACGGCCCTGTGTTGCATCGATCAGAGAACGGGTTCCCTTGATGCTCTGGATCATTCTCTTTACCGGTGCTGCATCAGGACTGACAACTGCAACGATCTTGCGGGAATTAACTACGTTTCCAAAGCCGATGTTGATTAATTTTGCCAAAGCTGTATTCTGCCTCCGTTATTCTATATTCTGGATCTGTTCACGGATCTTTTCAATCTCTGTCTTAAGATCGATCGCGATATTGGAAACTTCCAGATCATTTGACTTGGAAAGGATCGTATTTGCTTCGCGGTTCATTTCCTGTGCCATAAAGTCCATTTTGCGGCCAACACCTTCTGATTCCTGAAGAATCTTCTGCATGCCATGAATATGACTGTGCAGTCTTACGGTTTCTTCATCATTACAGATCTTGTCTGAAAACAAAATAACTTCTGCTGCGATACGATTATCATCAATCTGAGAATCTTCCAGGAGTTCATGTACCTTCTGTTCCAGTTTCTCCCGATATGCCAGAACCACCTGTGGGGACCGTTCTTCAACCAGAGATACTTTCTGATCAAGACCTTCAAGCTTGGCAAGCAGATCTTCTTTCAGATGATTTCCCTCTCTGGTACGTGTTTCTACGAATTTGGTACAAGCCTCTTTTAATGGATCTGAAAGCAATTTCCACAGTTCTTCCTCGTCTACAGACTGTTCTTCCATGCTCAGAACTTCCGGATATCTGGATAAAGCTGTTACTCGAATATCATTTTCCAGATGAAATTCCTCGGCCATCTGATTCAGATAACGGAGGTATTCTGCAGCCAGATCTTTGTTATATTTCAGAGTATAATCACTGGAAATATAGTCTTCATAAGTGATAAATACGTCTACTTTGCCGCGCTGCATGTATTGCTTTAAAAGATTTCTGACCTGACCTTCCAGCATATTGAAACGCCGTGGCATTTTGATGTTCAGATCAAGATATCGGTGATTGACTGATTTCAGTTCAACCGTAATCTTACACTGACTGGTTACTTTTTCTGCGTGGCCGAAGCCTGTCATACTTTTTATCATAAGCTCTCTCACTTTGCAAGTCTCTATTTTTACATACAGATTTATTATAGAGCATTCTAAAAATCTAGTCAATTCGTTTTTTCTATAAAATATTTTATAAACAGTCAAATACCCACGTTGACATTTCCATACTGCCCGCGTTACAATGATTCGGATGAAATATAAGGGGGAATCATATATATTATGAAAGAAAAAATCAAACACTTTTTGCTGCTTACCGTCAGTACTCTGATCATGGCAGTAGGTACATATTTTTTCAAGTTTACGAATAATTTTACATTTGGCGGAATTACAGGCCTTGCAGTTCTGGTTGCTGATAAAACATCCATTTCGGCCAGTGACTTTTCTTTTATTGTAAATATGCTGCTGCTTATATTGGGATTTATTGTACTGGGAAAAAAATTTGCTGCCAAAACAGCGTATTGCAGTATCCTCTTGTCAGTTGCTCTTTCTACCCTGGAACGAGTATGTCCGATGGATCATCCATTGACCGACCAGACTATGCTGGAACTTTGCTTTGCAATAGCTCTTCCGGCACTCGGATCTGCGATTTTGTTTAATATTGGTTCATCCAGTGGTGGAACAGATATCATTGCAATGATTCTTAAAAGATACAGCAGTTTCGATATTGGTAAAGCTCTTCTTGTGACGGATATACTGATCACAGTTGCAGGATGCTTTGTTTTTGATATCCAGACCGGTCTTTACTCATTCCTAGGACTGACGATTCGTTCCTTTATGATTGATAACTTTATTGAAGGATTTAATCTGTCCAAATATTTTAATGTGGTCTGTGATGAACCGGAAGCAATCTGTAATTTTCTTGTGCATGAACTCAACAGAAGTGCAACGGTCGTTCATGCACAGGGGGCTTTTTCCGGAAAGGACAAATATATTGTATTTACAGTTCTCAGCCGGCCTCAGGCAGTACGTCTTCGTAACTATATTAAAGAAAATCAGCCGAGCGCATTTATGCTGATATCCAATACCAGCGAGATTATCGGAAAGGGTTTTCACAGCATCTGATTCTTATGAAAGAAATTTTATTAAAGGAGAAATAGAATGGCATTTGATGGTATTACCATTGCAGCAATGGTACAGGAATTACATAAAAATCTTGACAATGGTCGTTTTAATAAAATTGCGCAGCCAGAGTCGGATGCATTGATGATTACAGGAAAAGGTGCGAATGGACAATGTCGTTTATTTATATCCGCCAGTCCCTCTCTTCCACTTATTTATTTTACCGGCAAAAATAAACCAAGTCCACTGACAGCACCCAATTTTTGTATGCTTCTTCGCAAGCATCTGAGCAGTGCGCGAATTGGAAGTATATCTCAGCCTGGCCTGGAGCGTGTTGTAGAATTTGAGCTGGAACATCTGAATGAACTTGGCGATCCATGTAAGAAATATCTTATTGTCGAACTGATGGGAAAATACAGCAATATTATTTTCTGCGATGAAAACCGGATGGTTCTTGACAGTATCAAACATGTGTCTTCACATATGAGTTCAATCCGTGAAGTTCTGCCGGGAAGGGATTATTTCCTGCCACAGACTCAGGAAAAATATGACCCACTGACGATCGCAGAAAAAGATTTCCGAAATGTTGTATGCAAAAAGCCATGTAATATTGCAAAAGCAATCTATACAACCCTGACAGGTATCAGTCCGCTGATTGCCGAAGAAATCTGTTATCGTGCTTCGATTGATGGAAATGATGCCGCACAGTCCCTGGATGAAAATGCCTCTGTACATCTGTATCATACATTTAAAAGACTGATTGAACAGGTACAGGAGGGAAATTTTTCTCCGAACATCATTTATCACGGTGAAGAACCTGTTGAATATGCAGTAGTTCCTCTTACACAGTATGGACCGGATTATCACAGTGAAACATTTGAGTCTGTATCAGAAATGCTGGAGACTTATTATGCATCCAAGGAAATTCTGACCAGAATCCGCCAGAAGTCTTCAGATCTTCGAAGAATCGTACAGACAGCCCTGGAACGTAATCGCAAAAAACTGATCCTTCAACAGAAACAAATGAAAGATACTGCAAAAAAAGATAAATATAAAGTATATGGTGAGCTTATCAATACATATGGATATGGCCTTGAAGACGGTTGTAAATCCTTTAAAGCGCTGAATTATTATACGAATGAAGAAATCACGATTCCATTGGATCCAGCTATGACACCAGGTGAAAATTCCAAGAAATACTTTGACCGTTACGGAAAATTGAAACGAACAGAAGAAGCTCTGACCGAGCAGATCGCTGATACAGAAGCTGAGATAGAGCATCTGGAATCTATCTCAAATGCTCTGGACATCGCACGTGCAGAAAATGATCTGAGCCAGATCAAAGAAGAACTGACAGAATATGGATATATCAAAAAACACCATTCAAACAAGAAAGGTCAGAAAGCACAGGCGAAATCGAAACCGTTCCACTACATTTCCAGTGATGGCTTTGATATTTATGTTGGAAAAAACAATTTTCAGAATGATGAATTGACTTTTAAGATGGCAACAGGTAATGACTGGTGGTTCCATGCTAAAAAAATGGCAGGCTCCCATGTTATTGTAAAAACACCGGACGGTGAAATTCCAGACCGTACCTTTGAAGAAGCAGGCCGGCTTGCGGCTTATTATTCCAAAGGCAGAACTGCTCCAAAAGTAGAAATTGATTATATTCAGAAAAAGCACGTCAAAAAGCCAGGTGGTGCAAAACCGGGATTTGTTGTTTATTATACAAACTACTCTCTCATGGCTGCTCCGGACATCACAGGCATTAAAGAAGCCCCCCAGTTTTAACTGGAGGGCTTTTCTTGTGCGTATATATAATTTTTATTTTGCAACAAAATTAACGATCTTGTTTGGAACATAGATTTCTTTGATCAGATTCTTTCCTTCAAGGAAGGAAGCAATTCTCTCATCTGCTTTTGCGATTTCGAAAGCTTTTTCCTTATCGCATCCATTAGGAAGAACTACAGTTCCTCTTACCTTACCATTTACCTGTACACCGATTTCTACAGTCTTGGCAACTGTCTTACCTTCATCATATACCGGCCACGGAGCAACTGCAAGCAGACCTTCTCCACCAAGGAATTCCCAGATCTCTTCGCAGAGATGTGGCGCAAATGGACTTAAGAGTTTGATAAAGATGCTTAAATCTTCTTTTCCGATATGTCCTTCCGCGGTAATTTCGTTGATCAAAGTCATCAGGCTGGCAATTGCAGTATTGAATTTCAGGTTTTCAATATCAGAAGAAACTTTTTTGATAGTGCGGTGAATCTTCATTTCCAGTTCTTCAGAAACAGGTTCTTCAGAAAGAATATCTGTCAGGCCTGCCACACGATCAAGGAATTTCTTGCATCCTTTAACGGAGCTGTCACTCCAAGGAGTTGCAGCTCCATAATCACCCATGAACAGTACATAAGTACGAAGGGTATCAGCACCATATTCTTCTACGATATCAAGTGGATCCACAACATTTCCTTTGGATTTACTCATTTTATCGCCATCCGGTCCGAGAATCAGTCCCTGGATAGAACGTTTTGCATATGGTTCCGGAGTATTTACAACGCCAAGATCATACAGGAAGTGATGCCAGAATCTGGAGTAGATCATATGTCTGGTAACATGTTCCATACCACCATTATACCAGTCAACCGGCATCCAGTATTTCAGTTTGTCCATGTCAGCCAGTGCATGTGTGTTGTGCGGATCAGTATATCGGAGGAAATACCAGGAAGACCCTGCCCACTGAGGCATGGTATCTGTTTCACGTTTTGCTGCAGCACCGCATTTCGGGCAAGTGCAGTTTACAAAAGAATCAATCTTTGCAAGTGGTGACTGTCCGTCCTCACCTGGTTCAAAGTCTTTCACATCCGGCAGACGAAGCGGAAGCTCTTCTTCCGGAACAGCGACTACACCGCAATTAGGGCAGTGAATCAGCGGAATCGGCTCGCCCCAGTATCTCTGACGGTTGAATGCCCAGTCTTTCATCTTGTACTGAACACCGGCTTTACCAATACCCTTCTTCTCAAGTTCTTCCAGCATACGCTCGATAGAATCTTTTTTCTTTGTATAGCCATTCAGGAATTCGGAGTTGACCATTTCACCGTCACCTGTGTAAGCTTCTTTGGAAATGTCTCCACCTTTGATGACTTCGATGATGTCAATGCCGAATTTCTTTGCGAAGTCATAGTCACGCTGATCATGAGCCGGTACTGCCATGATCGCACCAGTACCATAACCCATCATTACATAGTCTGCAATGTAGATCGGGATTTTTTTACCATTAACCGGATTGATGCCTTCCAGACCCTGGATGCGTACACCTGTCTTGTCTTTGACAAGCTGAGTTCTTTCGAACTCTGTTTTCTTGGCACACTCATTGCGGTATGCAGTAATCTCGTCCATGTTTGTGACTTTATCTTTGTATTTGTCGATGATCGGATGTTCCGGAGCGATTACCATGAAGGTAACACCAAACAGAGTATCCGGTCTGGTTGTATAGATTTCAAGTTTTTCATCGATTCCGTCAATATCAAAGTTTACAAATGCACCTTTTGATTTACCAATCCAGTGGATCTGCTGCTGTTTTACATTATCCGGATATTCTACATCCTTAAGACCTTCAAGAAGTTTATCCGCATACTGAGTGATTCTCAGATACCATACATCTTTGGATTTCTGCACGACTTCGCTGTGACAAATGTCGCATTTACCACCCTGACTGTCTTCGTTGGAAAGAACAACTTTACAATGTGGACAGTAATTTACAAGAGTTCTGTCTCTGAATACAAGACCTTTCTCAAACATTTTGAGGAAGATCCACTGTGTCCATTTGTAGTAGTCCTCATCTGTTGTATCGATCACACGGTTCCAGTCAAAAGAAAAGCCAACTTTCTTTAACTGGTTGGAAAATTTCTTGATGTTTTCATCTGTGATGATACGTGGATGTGTTCCTGTCTTTACTGCATAGTTCTCGGTAGGAAGACCGAATGCATCAAATCCGATCGGAAAAAGCACATTATATCCTTCCATACGACGTTTTCTGGAAATAACCTCAAGGCTTGAGTATGCTTTGATGTGTCCGACATGCATACCTGCACCGCTTGGATATGGAAACTCTACCAGGCCATAGAACTTCGGTTTGTCACTGTTGTCCTTGGCTTCGAAGACTTTGCTTTCTTCCCACTTTGCCTGCCACTTAGGCTCAATCTTTTTAAAATTGTATTTCATTTCTATGGTTCCTCCAACATTGTTATCTAAAAAACAATTTTAATTCAATACGTTCTGTTTGTCAATATTTCTATTACGGTACTGAAGCGGTGTCATGCCATATTTTTCGCGAAAAATCTTACCAAAATATGCATTTGATGAAAAGCCACAGTGATAACTGATATCTGTAATGGACATTTTGGTGTCGTCCAACAGCTGCTTTGCTGTATTCAGACGATATTCCATAACATATTCAAGAGGTGTTTGGTTAATATCATTTAGAACAATTGTTTTTTCAGAAAAACCCTCACTTCATTAATCTGAAGTGAGGGTTTTTTATGTGTCTTATTATCAGAATTAGAAAAAGAAATTATTCAGTAGTATCTAATTTGCTTGCTCTTGCTTCGATCTCTTTGGCCTGAATATCATTCGGAGCCTGTTCATAGCGTGCAAATTCATAAGAGAAGTCTCCGCTTCCGCCTGTCATAGAACGGAGCGTTGTAGAGTAGCCATAGATCTCAAGCTGTGGAACATCTGCTTCGATAATGGTGTTACCCGCATGATCAGGATTCATTCCAAGGACACGTCCGCGGCGTTTATTAAGATCGCCCATTACATCACCGGTATATTTATCCGGAACAATAACTTTCATGGATACGATTGGCTCAAGAAGAACCGGGGATGCATCCATAAATCCTTTTTTGAATGCAAGTATCGTTGCCATCTTAAATGCCATTTCAGAGGAGTCTACCGGATGATAAGAACCATCGTAAAGTGTAGCTTTGACACCAACTACAGGATAGGCAGCCAGAGGTCCTTTCTGAACGCATTCCTGCAGACCTTTTTCAACTGCCGGGAAGTAGTTCTTCGGTACAGCACCACCAACAACAACCTGCTCAAATACATATGGAGTTTCCAGATCACCGGATGGCTCAAAACGCATCTTAACGTGACCATACTGTCCGTGTCCACCGGACTGTTTCTTATGTTTACCTTCCACATCAGAATTCTTGCGGATAGTTTCACGGAAAGCAACCTTTGGTTTGGAAAGTTCGATGTCTACTTTGTAGCGTTCTTTCAGTTTGCTGACAATAATATCAAGATGCTGATCTCCCATTCCATAAAGGAGAGTCTGTCTGTTGGCAGAATCATTTACAACACGGAGTGTCTTGTCTTCACTTGCCATTTTTGCAAGTGCCTGTGCAATTTTGTCTTCATCACCTTTCTTAACCGCTTTGTATCTCTTATAGGTATAAGGGGTAGAAATTACAGCTTTCGGATAAAGGACCGGACTTGCCTTGGCTGCAAGGCTGTCACCTGTCTGTACGCTTGCGAGTTTTGCAATGGCGCCAATATCACCTGCATGAAGTTCCGGAACTTCGAGAGGTTTGGAACCTTCCAGAACATATAATTTATTGAGTCGTTCTTCTTCTCCTTTTTCTACATTGAGAAGTGTATCATCTGATTTGATAACACCAGATGCAACTTTGATCAGAGAATATTTGCCGAGGAACGGATCTACGATTGTCTTCCACACATATGCGGATTTTGTTTTCGCAAAGTCATAATTTGCTTCAAAGATTTCGTTAGTCTTCTGTGAGATACCATTGCAGGAACGTTTGTCCGGGCTTGGGAAATATCCACAGATGTCATCAAGAAGATTGGATACACCGCGAAGATTGATCGGAGATCCCATACATACCGGAACAATACTTGCATCCTGTACATTTGTTGCAAGTGCTGCGGAAACTTCAGTTACAGAGAACTCATCACCCTCAAAATAACGATCCATAAACTCTTCGCTGGTCTCTGCTACAGATTCCATCAGGATATCATGATATTTTTCCAGATATTCATTCAGATACTCTGGAATATCACATGGTTCTTTACCTGCTTTATCAATATATTTACGACCGGCCTGTTTGACAACATTGACATATCCTACGAATTTACCATTTTCACGGATTGGGAAATGGAGTGGTGCGATTTTTTTGCCATATAACTCTGTCAGTTCTTCCACGACTTTTCGATAGCTGACATCATCTACATCCATGTCTGTTACAAAGAACATACGTGGCAGTTTATATTTCTCGCAGAGATTCCAGGCTTTCTGTGTACCTACTTGTACACCTGCTTTACCTGAAACAACGATAATTGCTGCATCAGCTGCGCTGACAGCTTCCTCTACTTCACCCACAAAATCAAAATATCCCGGTGTATCAAGTACATTGATCTTTACCTTATCCCACGGTACCGGAATCAGTGTAGTAGAAATAGAAAAATGTCTTTTGATCTCTTCTTTATCAAAATCACTGACGGTATTTCCATCTTCTACTCTGCCAAGGCGGTTAGTCATTCCTGCCAGATAAGCCATTGCTTCTGCTAATGTAGTCTTTCCGGATCCCCCATGTCCTAAAAGAACCACATTGCGAATTCGGTCAGTTCTATAAACGTCCATATGTAATACCTCCCTGTATGTCTAATATGTTCATATTCTACTAAAATTTCTCGCACTTTTCAAGTATTTTATATAATTTTAACAACATTTTTTGTTCGAATTGTGTAAATTATTAACGAATTTACCGATTTTATGGCTCTATTTGACATTTATAGTATATTCTTTTAAAATAAAAGCATAGTTTAACTTGGAAAGGATATCAAACATCATGAAAACCATTGGTTTTATCGGGCTTGGCCTGATCGGAGGATCTATCGCAAAAACGATCCGCAAATTTCATCCAGACTATCATATTCTGGCATATGCAAAACATAAAGAAACTCTGGCAGCTGCATTAAACTGTAATGCGATCGATGCTGTACTGGAAGAAAAGGATGAGCGATACCATACCTGCGATTATATCTTTCTCTGTGCACCGGTAGAATACAATATAGAATATCTGAAATATCTGAAAAATATAATTTCTGATGACTGTATCATCACAGATGCAGGAAGTGTCAAAGGACCAATCTATAAAGCTGTTGAAGAACTTGGTATGGATCACTGTTTTATTGGCGGACATCCGATGGCCGGATCTGAACAGTCCGGATTTGAGCATTCCTCAGATCATCTGCTTGAAAATGCATATTATATTCTGACTCCGGGTGGTCAGGTGCCGCTTGAAAAGCTTACGGAATTCTCAGAACTGATTGATTCACTGGGATCTATCCCTATGGTTCTGACTGCTGAAGAACATGATTTTATTACCGCAGGTGTCAGTCATCTGCCTCATATCATTGCTTCTTCTCTTGTTAATCTGATAAACAAGCTAGATAATGAAGCAGAATATATGAAGACGATCGCAGCAGGTGGTTTTCGTGATATTACCAGAATCGCTTCCTCTTCACCTGTTATGTGGGAACAGATTTGTATTGAAAATCATGAAAATATTTCATCAGTACTTGATGAGTATATCCGCATGCTGATTCAGATTCGCTGTTCTATCGACAATCAGGAAGCTTCATACCTTTACGATATGTTCGCCAGATCCAGAGATTACCGAGATTCTATCGACGCTTCATCTTCCGGTCTGATCAACAAAACATATATGCTTTATATTGATATTGTAGATGAGGCAGGTGGAATCGCTACGATTGCTACAATTCTTGCAATGGAAGGAATCAGTATCAAAAATATTGGTATTATTCATAACCGCGAATTCGAACAAGGTGTTCTGAAAATAGAATTCTATGAGCAGAATGCACTGGAAAAAGGCTGTGCGCTTCTGAAAAAACGCAACTACATAGTATATGAACGGTAGGTAGTCATATGGAAATCAAAAAACAGACAAATTTAAGAGGTACTTTAACAGTACCGGGAGATAAATCCATTTCACACAGAGCAGTTATGTTTGGCTCTCTTGCAAAGGGAACTACATGCATCTCTCATTTCCTTGAGGGTGCAGACTGCCTTTCTACGATCTCCTGCTTTCGCAAAATGGGGATTTCAATAGAACGCAGGAAGTCTGAGATTCTGGTTCACGGAAAGGGACTTCATGGTCTTTCCTCTCCGGAGGCGCTGCTGGATGTCGGTAACAGCGGAACAACCACCCGCCTGATTTCAGGTATCCTTGCGGGACAGAAATTTATTTCAGAACTTGATGGGGATGACTCCATCCGTACTCGTCCGATGAAACGTATCATGACACCGCTTGCTTCCATGGGTGCCGATATCACAAGCAAAAGAGGCAATGGCTGTGTTCCTCTTCTGATCCATGGTAAGGAACTTCACGCAGTTCATTATGATTCTCCGGTGGCTTCTGCGCAGGTCAAATCCTGCGTCCTTCTTGCCGGTATGTATGCAGATGGGGTAACCAGTGTTACAGAGCCGTTTTTATCCCGTAACCATACAGAGATCATGCTGAATTATTTTGGTGCGAATGTAACATCCGAGGGAACAACTGCTTCTATTCTTCCGGAACCTGTACTGGAAGGCAGAGCTGTAAAAGTACCTGGTGACATTTCATCAGCAGCATATTTTATCGCAGCCGGACTTCTGACTCCAGGAAGCGAAATTCTGCTGAAAAATGTCGGGATCAATCCAACAAGAGCCGGAATGCTTAAGGTGTGTATGGATATGGGCGCTGACATCACCCTTCTGAATCAGAGTACAGAAGGTGAACCGACTGCCGATCTTCTGATTCGCACCAGCAACCTTAAGGGAACCACGGTTGAGGGAGCTGTTATTCCTACACTGATCGATGAAATTCCAATGATTGCGGTTATGGCAGCTTTTGCTGATGGAACAACTGTTATCCGTGATGCACAGGAACTCAAAGTTAAAGAATCTGACCGTATTACAGTTATGGTTGAAAATCTGAAGCGTATGGGTGCTGATATAGCGGGAACAGATGATGGTATGATCATTCATGGAGGAAAACCATTGCATGGAGCTACCATTGATTCTCATTTGGATCACAGAGTAGCGATGTCTTTTGCTGTTGCAGGAACGATTTGTGACGGTCCGATGGAGATTTTGCATGGCGACTGTGTAAAGATTTCTTATCCGAATTTTTATCAGGATCTTTACAGCCTGGGAGACAAATAAATATCCAATCACAAATATAGATAAGAAAACCTGTCTTTACATAAAAATGGAAAAGGCAGGTTTTTTATGAATAAATGTATACGTTTTTATCTGGTGAGACACCCTATCAGTAAACAGAGTCTGAGCTATATATGCAGATTCAGATGAAATTTACAGGAGGTCTTTATGAAAATTTTATTCTATGGAACCAGAGATTATGATCAGATATTTTTCGACAGGTTAAAGCCAGAATATCCAGATATTGAATTTACATTTCTTGAATCAAACTTATATAAAGAAACTGCATCTCTGGCCGCAGGATACGATGGAATCTGTGCGTTTGTAAATGCAGATCTCGGAGCAGAAGTCATTGAAGAACTGAGACATCAGGGAATACGACTGATATTGATGCGCTGTGCAGGATATAATAATGTAGACCTGAACAAAACTGCAGAATGTGGCATAAAAGTTCTTCGTGTTCCCGGATATTCCCCCGAGGCAGTTGCCGAACACGCTATGGCGCTGGTACTTACCGCAAATCGTCATACCCATAAAGCATATATCAAATGCAGAGAAAATAACTTCTCACTGAATGGGCTCATGGGAGTTAATCTGTATGGAAAAACAGCCGGAATCGTAGGTACCGGAAAGATTGGTCTTGCAATGGCACGAATCTGTCAGGGATTTGGGATGAAAATCGTTGCTTATGATCTTTATCCAAACGAAAGCTCCGGACTGGAATATGTTTCTCTGGACAGACTGCTGGCAATCAGTGATCTGATCAGTCTGCACTGTCCTCTTACACCGGAAACACATCATATGATAAATAAAAAATCGATTTCCCGGATGAAGGATGGCGTAATTCTCGTAAATACATCACGCGGAGGACTGATCTGTACAGAAGATCTGATCACCGGTATCCGTGATCATAAATTCTGGGCAGTAGGGCTTGATGTTTACGAAGAAGAATCTGATTTTGTGTATGAAGATATGTCCAAATATATTTTAAAAACTTCCACTGTACAGCGGCTGCTCTCTTTTCCAAATGTTGCGCTGACATCACATCAGGGATTTTTTACCGAAGAAGCTCTGACCAATATTGCAGAAACAACCTTGCAAAATGCAGAAGCTTTTCGGACAGGAATGGAATTAAAAAACGAAATCTATTTATAAAAAGCTTCTTTCAGAACATGGATCTCTTCTGTCCATCCAGAATCGTCATTTGGGGTTTCGAGGATAAAAGGGATTTCCCGCAAAGCCGGATGTTTTATTATATGAACAAGAGCCTCCATGCCAATTTTTCCCTCTCCTATTCTGGCATGGCGGTCCTTGTGGCTTCCGCAGTCATTCAGACTGTCATTAAGATGAATGGCTTTTAAACGCTCCAGACCAATGATATGATCAAAATCATTTAAAACGCCATCTAAATCATGTACAATATCATATCCTCCATCCCAGACATGACAGGTATCCAGGCAAATTCCCATTTTGCTTTTCTTTTCTACGAGATTCAATATTTTTCTAAGTTCTTCAAAATTTCTTCCAACTTCCGTTCCTTTACCGGACATTGTCTCCAGTAAAACAGTGGTTGTCTGTTCTTCGGTAAGAACATCGTTAAGAATTTCAGCAATTTTCTGAATACCAATTTCGCTGCCCTGACCTACATGACTTCCCGGATGAAAATTATAATAATTTCCCGGTGTATATTCCATTCGTCGAAGATCATCTGCAAATGTTTCACGCGCAAAAGTTCGAAGTTCTTCTTTTGCAGCGCACGCATTTAACGTATATGGTGCATGCGCAACGATCTTTCCAAAATGATTTTCCTGTGCAAGTACAAGAAAATTCTGAATATCTGTTTCATCAATGGCTTTTGCTTTACCTCCACGGGGATTTCTTGTGAAAAATGCAAACGTATTTCCTCCATTTTTTATAATCTGCCTTGCCATTGCTGCATACCCCTTAGATGATGAAGTGTGGTTTCCAATATATAAAACAGTCATATTACTTCTCCTTCGTTACTGTCCACTCCGTTCGCAGTAACTCTCTTTTTTATCTTTTTATATTCTTTTATCTTAAAATGATTGACGGAATCTGTCAAACTTCTTATACTCTTTTTAAATAGAATTTTTTGTCGAATTTTGCAAATAATTCCAGACAGGAAAGGGAGTATATAATGAATCAGACCGGCAGACATTCAAAAAAACGTAAAAGAAAAATGGTAAAGAAATCGAGATACTATCGTGAACGTCAATTGCGAATTTTATATATCGGAATTGGTGCAGGCATATTACTACTTATTCTAATCTTAAGTTTTGCAGTAAAAGGATGCAGTTCTCGAAAATCAAAAGCGGCTTCTTCCAGTAAAGCAGAAAACATCAGTCAGACAGGATCACTCACTGTCACACCAGAACCAAAGATGGATCCGGTATCGTTAACACTCAGTGTTGTCGGCGACTGTACATTGGGAACTGACGAATACTTCGATTATGATACCAGCCTGAATGCATATTACGAAAATTATGGCGCGGACTATTTTATGGCAAATGTAAAAAGTATTTTTTCTAAGGATGACCTGACAATTGCAAATTTTGAAGGAACTCTTACAGAATCTACGGAACGAGAAGACAAGCAATTTGCCTTTAAGGCACCCGCTTCCTACGCAAATATACTTACAGCAGGCTCTGTAGAAGCTGTTAATACAGCAAATAATCACAGCCATGACTATGGTGAGGAAAGTTTCAATGATACATTGAAGGCTCTGGATACAGCGAATATCCTTCATTTTGGCTATGATGAGACTGCTGTTACAGAAGTAAAGGGTGTCAAAGTAGGGCTGGTAGGAATCTATGAGCTGAATGATCATCTTGGCCGGGAAGAACAGCTGAAACAGAATATTGCCAAAGTAAAACAAGATGGTGCACAGCTGATCGTTGTTATCTTTCACTGGGGAAATGAAAAAGAGGAAGTTCCGGATGAAAACCAGAAAACACTTGGACATCTGGCAATTGATGAGGGGGCAGATCTTGTCTGCGGCCATCATCCACATGTTCTGCAGGGAATCGAAGAATATAAAGGTAAGAATATCGTATACAGCCTTGGAAATTTCTGCTTTGGTGGAAATGCATATCCAAGTGATATGGACACTATAATTTTCCAGCAGACATTCACGATTGATCAGAATGGTGTAAAAGATGACAATGTAACCAATATCATTCCATGTTCCATCTCATCTGATTCTGATTATAATAACTACCAGCCAACTCCTGCTGAGGGCGAAGAAGCTACTCGAATCATGCAAAAGATCCAGAAAAGAAGTTCCTGGATCAAGGACGGTACAGTAAGTGATTCTGAAACAGCTACAGAATCAGATGAAGAATATGATGAAAATTCAGATGCGTTTACAGATTCTGATGATACTGAGGATCCAGAAGCCTGATTTCAGGAATTTTGCTTACTGTATTCAGAAGCTCCTGCAGAAATTCCGTGACCAGAGGATGTGCATTTCGCTGGTCATTCATAATTGCATAGCATGTACGATACTCCGGACCGTTTTCAAGAGAAACGATCCGGCAGTTTTCGTTTTCGGCTAATTTATGTCCAAGAGTTGCCGGCATGATTGCCCAAGCATCTTTCAGATCAAGCAGCTGACGCAATAATGCCATATTATCCAGCATAACTTTGACTTCAGGATCATTTCCAAACCAGTAATCATGCCACATAAGAAAAGTATTGCTCCATGGAATATAGATCTCATCGGTGCTGTTTAACTGAGACGGGAGAATCCCATCCTGATAGGAAGCACTTTTGTGGCACACAAATACAAGCTGTTCTTCAAAAAGTGGGATTGTCTGAACCTTTTTGAAGAAATGGGGATTGGTGATCAGGCCAAGATCTGCTTCTTTATTTTCGATAGATTTATAAGAAAGATTTGACTGCATGGTGTTGATATGCAGACTACATTTTGGATGACTCTCCAGAAAATTCTCAATTACCTGTGGCATAAAATAAAAATTAAGGCTGTCTACATTTACAATTCGAAGCTGTGTGGATGGCCGCTCGAACTTAATCTTTCCGGTTTCAATCCACAGCTGTTCCCATTTTCTGGCAATTGGGACAAAACGCTGGCCCGCATCGGTAAGCTCCAGTGTACGGGATCCTTTGCGACGTATGATCAGCTCTGTCCCCAGCTCCTCTTCCAGTGCTGACAGACGATGACTTAATGCCGGCTGTGATACAAAAAGACTTTCTGCTGCTTTGGAAAGAGAAGAACTGGATGCTATGGTAAGAAACGTGTGTATATCCTGATATGTCATGTATTTTCCTCCATATGTAAAAACATAAATATAAACATAATTTATATTATATAGACAAAATATCAATTTTACAATATATATGAGCGAGATTATAATAAAAAATGACAAAATAAGAAAAGGAATGATTTTCATGGATGAAGCAACGCTGGAAAGAAGGCTGCATCTGAATATGACTCTGATTGGTGGGTTTATGGTTGGATATGGTGTTATAAATCGCCATGATATACTTGGATCTGCACAGACTGGAAATATGGTTTCGTTGGCTATGGATGCCGTAGGACATGCAGATGAGGAGTGGTTTTTCCGTATCATAGCGTTGATAATTTATGTTGCATCAGTATCGTTGACTGTGATCCTCTCTCATAAGATCTCAAAGATGAGTCAAAAAAGACTCAGTATTCTGATAGATGGAGCTGTTTTGCTGATCATTGGTTTTTATCCGGCGGAAATGAATCCATTTGTTGCTCTGTTTCCAATCTTTTTTGCTACAGCTTTTCAGTGGTGTTCATTTAAAGGAGCAGATGGTTTTGCAAGCTCCAGTATTTTTTGTACCAACAATCTTCGTCAGTGCGTAACAGGATTTACAGAATATCTATGCAGCAAAGATGAACAGTCTCTTCACAGAGGAATTTATTTTGGAAAAGTACTGCTCAGTTTTTATGGGGGCGTTGCCGTTTCCTTCCTGGCAACACAGATCTTGGATCTGAAGGCTTCCTGGATTGGAATTCTTCCAACTGTTTCTGCGTTTCTATTATGTAATGTAGAATATGGAAGGTGTAAAGTAAAAAAAGAGGATATCCTCAAGGCTTCTGCCTGAGAGGATATCCTCTTTTTAAATTAAGACTCAATTATCACGCTTCTGCTATCAGCTGTTATGTTATGCTGCATCATCTTCTGCGGTAGTATCTGTGTCTGTTTCAGTATCCGCATTTTCCTCTTCTGCTGGCTGTGAAGCGCTTTCAACCGCTGCTTTTAATACATCTTCAAGCTGAGTAGCCAGCTCATCCGGAACACCTGCTGCCTTGACATTAGCAAGGAAAGTATCCCAGTTTATTTCTGTGAGATATTCGGTCATAGCTTCATCATCTGTTGCATCGTAAGTTTTATCAAGAGATGCAAAATCCGGAATTTCAACACCTTCACCATAGGAACCTGTGATAGACAATGTTGCCAGTGCTGCACCAGATGTTGTCACTGTCAGATCCAATGTAGACGTATCTGCATCCGCATCAGATGTAAGTTTAATAACTGCACCAAATCCAGCCAGCATATCTGTTGCCGAGGTATCTGTATCATCTTCTGTGCTTTCTCCTGCTTCTGAATCGCTGCTGTCTGTTTCTGCTGCAGGGAAGGAAATATTAAAGGTTCCGTTATAATATCCTGCTTTTGCAGGTTTCGTTTCCAGATTTTCTACATTGATATCAACAGTTTCTGTACCGTTTACCGCAAGGATATAATCTCCATTCAGAAGACCATCTGCTGTTTTGCCACTTCCTGTAAACGTGAAAGAGGAATCATCCGCTGCAAGCTCAAGCAGTAATGCAGAATCTTCTCCTTCAGAAGGTGCTTTCCAGGTAAAGACAGGCGTTGTATCAGTACCATCCGTTATACCAAACTGACGACCTACGATCTTACCATCTCCGTTCACCCACACTTTGGAGGAAAATGCTTCATTCTCAGTGGATCCTTCGTCATCTCTGTTCATATCATCCAGTGCATCTGTGATTAAATTCTGGAAATCTTTGTACTGGTTTTCCTCATTTGATGCATCATCTGACCATTGGTCAAAAAGTGCCTTGATCTCTTCATCATCTTTGGCTGTTGTCAGTACTTTTTCGACAATTGTATACGCTGATTTTTCAGAAATAATACCTTCATATGCTGTGCATTCTTCGCTGATGCCATCTACAGATACACTTTCTTCTACAGAAGAACCTTCTTCAAAACTGTCAATTATAATGTTTCCATAACGATCCAGCAATGTAGAAAGTGTTTTGGAATCCGGAAGCACGGAAGTAAGATCTGAAAGTGTTGTCATATAAGTGTTCAGGAACTGCTGCGCTTCTTCTGAATTTTCTTCAGAATCTGAAGAAACAGGAGCTTTCATATAGGAATCTGACAATTCCGGAATCTGAATATATTCCATCATATTTGCAAGATCCATATATACGTTAAAATCACAAAGTTTGTTATCATTCAGAAGAACAGAAGACACGATTGCTTCGACACCATCTTTGATGGAAATATTACTGTCTAGGCTGATGCTCTGTAGCCAGGAAACATCCGTTCCACCCATAAGTGCACCAATCAGAGCACGTCCGGTATCCTCTACTTTAAGTGTCATGTTGCTTTTACTTCCGGCGGCAGATTTCTTGTAATTTTCGAGATAAGTATCCCAGGTTTCCGGAATACCGTCTGTGAGTTTGTTAAGGGCAGCCTTTTCTGTTTCCTGATAGGAACCTGCTGCAAATGCTGTACTGCTTCCTGAGAGAATCAGGGATGCACATAAGACTGCTGCAGCTGATTTTTTTAAAATCTGTCTGGTTCGATTCATGATAAATCTCCTTCCATTTTGTGATTTATGTAGATATATAAACATATTACCATGATTCTGTCGAATATACAATCATATATCCGCTTTGTTTTCAGAAAAAGCTCCGGAAATTCCTGTTATTTCAGGAATTTCCGGAGCTTTTGTTAAAGACAGTCCACAAGCATCTCAGATGCTTTTTCCAACATTTTGGCGAAACCTTCCGGTTCTGTCAATGCCTTTCCTTTGTCTGCGTCAATACAACCAAGCAGTGCACGGTAAGCATCATTTTCCGGATATTTTTCACAGATAATCTTGCAAAGTCTGGATGCAGCCTCTGTCAGTCTGATTGAACCATAACATGCAGGTTCTTCCGGAAGTGCTTTTGCACTTGTGATCAGATAGACAAGTAATTCAAATTCTGGATTATTCATGATTCTCCTTCTCTGATTCTGTAATATGATCAAAAAAACATATCTCTTCTAACGGAGGACGTTTGGGGCAACGTGGTTCACCCTGGGGATATCCGATCGACATGAGCATTTCAATACGATATCGTTCAGGGATGTTCAGAATCTTACGTATCGCAGAATCATTATAGGATTTGATTGCACATGTCCCGAGCCCTAATTCAACAGCTTTGAGCATAAGATTTTCAGCAGCCATGGAAGCATCCATCAGACAACCGTATACTTCTGAATTTTTACCACCCTTTCTGGCTGCTTTATGCATATCTGAACAAATCACAAGGATGACCGGAGGCTTGCCTGAAAGTCCAGGACTAAAGAGATCAACTTTTTCTTTGAGCTGCTGATCAGTGATGAACAGAAATCTCCACGCCTGCAGATTGCTGGCTGAAGGCGCCTGCTGAGCCGCATCAGCCAGAGTAAGCAGTAAGGATTTTTCTACAGGATCAGGACGAAAAGACCGGATGCTGTGACGGCCCATAATAGCTTCGTTTAACAACATATCTTTATTACCTTTCTGGCAGCATATGGCCGGTTATTATAAGTCTGAGCTATATTATTTTTTTCTGAGATATTCAAAATAAGCAAACATACCTTCTGCCATAACCGGGTCAATAACTGGAAGTCCAGTCTCTTTTTCAAGATCTTTGGCAATGCCGATTGTTGCAAGTCCGGTGCAGGCAAGAGCAATTACTTCTGCACCCTGTTCTTTTAATTTCATACCCAGTTTCAGTACACTTGCTTTTCCTTCCGGAGTCATCAGATCCAGTGTGCTGTGTACACCTTCTGGTCTGCCGAGAATCATCTGATCAGGGATCATTCTCATGTATGCCTGAGGTGCATAGTCTGTAATTCCAAGTACACCTATCCTGCTTCCGTATTTGAGAGCCAGTGCTACAGTTGTCTCACCGCCGCCGGTAACAGGAATGTCCGGGAGAACTTTACGGATTTCTGCAACACCCGGATCATCTGCACAGCTTACGATGATCATATCTACATCCGTAAAGGAACGTGCTGTTTCAACAATTTTGGGAAGGGCAATTTCACCGAGCTCAGGGCTGTGTATTCCTTCATACTGATCCGGAATGCATTTGGTTACTACCTCCAGTTCAGGAAAATATTCCATGATCTGTTTTCCATGTGACTGAAGCACTTCTTCATCTTCGGTTGTGAGTACACGGATCAGACCAACTTTAAACTTTTTATTCATATCAGTTCCTCCTGTCATATTTTTATCTGTCTGAAGTAAATCAGATAAGAAAAACTCCGTTTTCGATTACTTTTGTATCATCCAGATATAAAGTCGGACGCAGGATGATTCCATCCATATGGCATTCTGCTTTGTTTGTTCCACCAAAAGAAGTGTTGGTACCAAAGGCGATATGAACAGTTCCATATACTTTTTCATCTTCAAGGATGATACCGTTCAGAATTGCAGCTTCATTTGTTCCGATTCCAAGTTCACAGACTGTTCCGTTGATTTCATTTTTCAGGAGAATATCAAGATTTTCGCTCTTCTCTCCTGTTACGGAACGTAGTTTTCCGCCGGAAATCGTCATGTGAAGCGGACTTTCAAGCTTACCAATGCCTACCATGGAACCGTCAATGATCATTTCTCCATCAGAACCGTCTTCGAGCGGTGCAATATAGGCTTCACCTGAAGGAAGGTTTCCGCACTTTCCAGCTTCTCTGTATACACCAGGGCTTGGAACACCATTTCTTCCACTAATATTGATGTTTAACACATAACCGTCTTTTTCAATGCGGGCACGGGATGCTCTGGTCAGCATTTCTGTTACTTTTGCAGTTAATTTTTCTACTTCATTGTAATCAGCAGTCATTGCACCGCGTGAAAACATTTCTTTTGTGATACCAGGCATAGTAGCCACACGAGTACCTGCTTTGGCTGCTTCAATACGGGCATTCGTATGTGTCAGAGACTGTGCAGTCGGAACGATCACGACATCAGCTGTTTTCATAGCTGCTGCAATTGCTTTGGGCGGTTCCTGCCCGCTTACTTCGCGTTCTTTCATTACCATAAGCAGTTTTTCGCAGCCAAGATTTCCAGCTGCTTCATAAATAGCTTCACCAATCTCCTTACGGCTGTCATCTGTGATGATCAGCACTTCTTCTCCTGTTTTCACTGCAAGACAGGAAGTCAAAACATCTTCTGCAATTTTCACTAAATTCTCCATTGTTGATTTCCTCTTTTCATAAAAATAATTTCGGACATTTCGCCGGACTTATGAAGTACCCTGCGAAATGCCCGGTGAAATATTGCCTTTATATAAAAGCTGCTAATTCAGATATCTGTAAGTTCAGAAACAACTCTGGCAAGAAGGGTTCGTGGAAGAACAACCTTTTTACCTGTCTTTTCTGCAAACATCTTCTTCATTTCCTGTGTATATCCAATGCAGTCAAGAACGATCAGATCTGCTTCAGAATTCTTAATTTCTTCTGCTGCTTTTTCAAGAGCATCCCATTCACCATATGGTGAAGCGGAAACTGCTTTGACATGATCCACATATTTTTTCCATTTGTTTTCACACTGTTCAGTCTGAAGTGGTGATGGTGTCATACAGATAATATCGGATTTTTTGGTCATTAGCGGAACAAGACGGTTCAGTAGTTCACATGGATATATCATAGGGATTTTTCTGGTAGAAAGTGTTTCAGGAAAACTGCCTGTACAGAACATCATAATAAGACTGCATCCCTCATCTTCCATACGGTTAATTGCGTCTTGAAGTCTTGGCAGAATATGACGCTCTGCAAATGTTACAGAACTTCCGTCTGTTAATCTGGATACCAGAACATAATCATCCTTGCCTGGAGCAAATTCTGCAATCTGTTCTTTTGTGAGACCGTCGAGACCGCCGGCCTGAACAAGTTCCAGTGAATCATCAAAGATATGTAAGATATCTGCGGTCACATCTGTACGTGGTGCCTGTCCAATCGTAATTGCTCCTATTTTCATGTGAAATCCCCCTTATTATTCATTTCCGAGAGTCTGAAGATGTTTCATGCTTCCATACAATTTCTGAAGACGTGCATATTCATCTGTATCATAGAAGCTGCACTGCTTTCTTCCATATGCTTTGGCAACTTCCAACATAAATCTTGCAGCCTCTTCAACATCAGCAGCATGAGTTGCTCCTGTAGCACATCCAGGAACCATAGTTTCTGCTGTGATCGCAACACCTACAACCGGTGCATCTGTTGCTGTACATGGCTGCAGGATACTATTCAGATGATGAACATCATTTCCATATGGCGTGATATCCTGTGTTGCCAGAGGGAATACATATGGAAGGCGTCCTGTAGTGATCTGCATCAGATCAAGAAGATCTTCAGAAGTTCTTAATACATATCCTTCTTTTACTGTAGGAGAAATCGCAAATCCTCTTGTATTGATTACACGGTTTCCTTTCGTTGTGTCTACAACAAGCAGTGCATCCAGGTCAGGAGAAACTTCTTCTTTATTTACCTGTGCCATTTCAACTGGAGATCCCATGAATGGAACCGGATCATGAGGGGCTGTCGGAGCATGTGGGCAGATATGTGTTGAGATAAATACATCACCGTCAAGATAATCTCCCTTGTTCTGCATATCAAGCAGCTTTGCTGCAAGAGCTACTGCACAGAGAGCACCGTCACCATCTGATACGAATCCGATACGTTCCGGACGTGCACCGATTCCACCAAGTCTTCCAAGAAGACCGATTGTTGGAGCATCTCCACCGTTTGTTTTACCATTTTTGCCAGGAATACGAACTTTAAGCATATCTGTGCTTCCCTTAGGTCCAACCAGTTCATAAACCTCAACGTTGGCATCCTCTTTAATTCCGAGAAGATATTCTTTTACTGCTTCTCCTGTTACGAATGAACTGTCAAGTACTTCGTAAGCATCAATGATCTGTTTCATTAACATGTTATTATTTCCTCCTGATTACTTATCCAAATAACTGATTAAGTCTTTTTTGATTACATCTTCTGTTGCTTTCAGCAATTCCGGCGCATACATGGTCGGCGAAAGTTTCAGATTCTTCTTGTCTGTGGTGATCACGTAGACATCAAGGCCCTCTTCCATCATGGCTGTTGTTACAGGTTCACCTGTTTTTGCGTTGATCGTCATGATAAGGTCAGGGAAAGTAGCAAGTCGTTCACCATCTTTTTCTACAGTTGCGTATTCATTCCAGAAAGTCATATCACAGCCGTCTACGGTTGCATAACCTACATCAAAACCTCCAGTTGTCTCAATTGAGAAATTCTGTACCGGACCTCTGGCAAGTATGCGTCCATTCAGGAAAGTACAGAGACTGTTTACACCCTCTTCTACGGAAGTTTCAAGTCCTTTTAAGAATGCTTTTCCTGTTTCAATTGCAAAGCTGACACCACCAATGGCACAATTTTGTCTGGCATAGGATACTTTGACCGGATTTCTTGCTACCGCAACCAGACCACCAGCTTCGATAGATGCAAGACGCACCATTTTAGAAGTATGATCGATATTTCCTTCAAAGAAACATTCAATATGATTTCCGGTATCCGGATTGCCGCCGACACATGCCTGAACGGTGGTATAATCAGGAATTTTGTGAAGATTCATACTTCCCATTACTCCTGTCGGATGTGCACGTCCGTTACACGGTGCGTCCACAACCGGAAGTCCTGTAACGGCAGCCTGAAGCCAGCCATTTACAGTAGCTTCTCCACCCTGCTCATTTGTGATGATGCCGCCAATATGAAAATCACAGTTTTTCTGAAGAATTTCAACTGTTTTAGCGATATCCTTTGGTGTCATATACTGATTCGCTGCATTCGGGGCACCGACCAGAGAGGCGGTTAACAGTACATCATCTTCATCCAGATCATCGATTGTGATCAGACGAAGGTCTGTATAATCAACTGCAATCTCTGCATATTTTCTGCCTTTTTTCGGATCACCGCCGCCACCGCCGCCGAGGATTGTACCCCCGGCAAGTGCAGCATCAAGAACATCTTTTGTAAGACGAATTCCTTTAGTTTTCATTTTAATACTCATCTCCTGCAATAAATATATTAAAATACCATTCTTAAAATATTATTTCTTTTTGCCAAGTGATAGTGTAGCTGTAAAGAAACTGTACAGAGCAGCTCCGGCAAGGGAACCAGCACCCAGAATATTGAGTGTCTGCTCGTTTTCTTTGTTCTTCTTAACAAGAATATAACGAATAAGTAAAGCGATCAGGATTGTCAGACCGTTGATAGTGGATCCAACAAGAAGACCAGTTGCAAAAAGGATACCAACCTGTCTGGAACCGCCAAGGAACTGGATAATTGCACCCGGAATAGCCCAGATAAGCAGCCATTTGGCAACATCTCCGCCGGCACCTGCTTCAATCGTAGCTGCAAAAGTAGCATCAACTGGGGCAAAAAGGCCCTGGGAGAAGTACTGTTTTGCCATAATAGCTACGAGTATAAATGCTACTATAAAGCCAATGATCTCGCTGATATACTGCTGTTTTCTTCCTTCAAGCTCAAGTTCCTGATCTTGTCCGCATCCACGAAGGATGTAACCACATTTGAGGTCATATGCCATATCAGAGAAAGCAGGACCTGTTGCGGAAGTATAAGCAACAAGAATTCCAAGTGGAAGTGACGGGAATCCGATCAACATACCTACGATAAGGAAAATAAGTGCTGTTGCAAATCCCGGGAACCATCCTGAATACATTGCAGAAATACCCACAATAAGTTCGGAAGCAATTGCTGCAAAAGCTGAGAAGATCACCCAGATGACCAGCTGAACAACTCCCATTTCTGACCAGATACCTGTGATCACTGCCAGAAGGACTGCTACTACCAGGTATGCAACATATCCACCGCCTAAGGCTTTTTTCATGTTTGCCATACTGGATGTAAATTTACCAGCTGCACTGTCTCCGTCACTCTTCTTGAAAAGCATACGGCCACACTGGATAAGGGATACAAGGCCGGCACCAATCATAATACCGTGAGGCATGTATTTGAACATGTTTGAAGCCATTAAGTCTACACCTTCGCCGAAGATATTTGTAATGACCGGGAAGCTGTGTCCGAAGATATCAATGATAAATCCATTTGTCTTAATGATACCGATTACAATTGATCCTACGCCAAGAGCTGTCATAGCTGCGAAATCGCCGAACCATGATACGCCGAGAAGGTCTGTAGGAATACCGATCATCTTACCACCGACACCAATAACTACACCTACAATAAGAAGAAGGGCTTTCTTTCCTTTTTCTACAACTGCGAGAATAGATTCTGCAGATGCAACTCCAGGAGGCCACGCTCCTTCTGCCGGAAACATTTCGCTGTCAAATGTTTTATAAAGAATTGTTGCATCAATGATGGTTGCAAGAAATACACCAACAAGCATAGGATACATAAGATCCATTCTACCCATGATTACCGGAACACCGATTGGAAGCAGGAAGCAGTTTGCTGCTGAAAATGTTGCTCCTGAGATAGATGTCTGAATCATGTTCTGACAGTGGATACTCTGGTATTTCTTTAAAAATGCGACAGGTAAACGTGAAATAACGATTGCAAATAACGCTCCTACGATAGATGTGTTTGGTGCAACACCGGTACGTACGATCAGTTCAAGTCCGATAATTGCACCAAGTATGCTCATCACGATGTTCAAAATAAGAATATGTGGTGCATACGCTTTTGGATGATCAGATGCTTTAATATGCATCTGTGTGTAATCCTTGTTTGTGTTACTAGCCATATTATCTCCTCCATTCGTAAAAAGTTCATGTGCTCATATTCTGGATAACAGCGGGCCAGAATACAAAATCAGCCGATGTAGGAATGCCCACATCGGCTTCACATTCATGATTTAAGATAATATCACTTTACATTGATAAAATCATCGGCTTGAAATCACTTTTTTCAGCAAAATATTGTGCACGATGCACATTTGTTTTTAATGTGCATACATTTTCATTTTTATAGCAAATTCCAGCTGTTCCATTATTTCTGTATCATCCAGGCTGCAATGCAACACTTCTTCGATCTTGTTGATACGATGTACCATAGTATTTCTATGCAAAAAAAGGGATTCCGCAGCAAGTTTGCGGGAATTATGATTCTGAATGAGTGCTTCAAGTGTCTCGAGCAGCTGCGTATCATGTGCACGGTCATATTCCACTAATGGGCCAAGCTTACACCTGATAAATTGGTGTACTTCCGTGTCTTCAGATATATGCAGCATAATACGATCATATTGAAGTTCATCCAAGGAAATACACTGCCACTGCTGCTTTCGGATCATGCGAATATGAAAACCTTCTTTAAGTTTTTGATAAGTATCCGCCAGTTTAAGATAATCTGACAGAGGGTTGCTGATAATTGCAGAACATGCGCAATTATTAATTTCGACAGTTTTTTGAATCATATCATTTACAATTGTATCAAGGAGTGTATCATTTATGGATATTCCCATGAGCGCAAAGCACATTTCTTTGCTACATATTACAGCATTTCGTATATGATTTTTTTCAAGAATTCTGAAAATTGCTTTTGTCTGTTGTTCTTTTTTCATTTCAAGAAGAAAAGAATTTTTCTCAGTTTCCAGAGACAGCGCAATCATACGCACTGGTTCTGATGGCCATTGTAAAGAGGCTGTACGATATTCTGCCTCCTCTGGCTGTGTAATTTTACGGTTGATAAGATCAAAGAATAGTCTGTTATCAAGTTCTGATTTGTTTTCTTTTCCAATCTGATAACGAGTATCCAGTTCAATATTGCTTCTGGATTCTACGATTGCTGTCATGACAGGAAAAACAAGTTCCACAAAGCCAGCATTATTATCGAGAAAAAATAACGGAAGCTTCAGTTCATCCGCCAGTTGAAGTGCTTCTTTGGGAAAATCATCAAAAAAACGGGTTTTGATGGCAAGCGCAGATGCATTCACCTCATTCATATCGCGGATCAGGTTCAGCAGAGCTTCTTTGTCATTTCGAATCACATATCCGGTAGTGATCAGGAGCAGGTGTTCCCTGAGCCATGGTTTGATATTAGGCTGTTCCATCATATCAAATACCTCTATCCTGCGCATGAGTCCTTCCTGACCTGCTACCAGGGAAGCAGCACCATTATTCCATATTTTTACAATATCTTTAACACGTAATTTCATTTATATATTCTCACTATCCTCCTGAAGAAACGTTATTTTAAAGTGAAATCAGACCAAAAAGTAATGGAATGATGAGCATACAGAATAAAGTTGTTGTTACTACTGCCGTGGAAGCATATTCCTCATCCAGATGATACTGTTCCGCAATCATACTGGAAGTTGTCATGGATGGAGCTGCACTGATCAACATAAGAATCATACTTTCAACATTTGTGAGAAAATGATGGGAAATAAAATAAACAATCAGTGGAATCACGAGTAACTTTGTAAACACAAGTACAAGGATAGATCTGTATTTAAAAATATTTGTGAGCTTCATAAATCCAAGACTGCATCCCAGATAAATCAGTCCCCAGCTGTAACAGGTGTTTCCAACAGAATCTATGGTGTTCATGATCATATCAGGAACTGGAATGTGAAAACTGGTCAGACATAATCCAAGTATGATAGAAATGAAAATCGGATTCATGATGATTTTTTTCCACGGGTTTTCTTTCTGTCCTACTCCATTCGTAAATAATGTAAATCCAAGAGTCCAGACCAAAGTAGTATCAATGACCGAACAAATCGGGATATAAACATTACCGCCCTGATCGCCGAACAGAGTCATGATCAGAGGAATCACAAGAAATCCATAATTACCGCCAACAGAACAACCACGGTGTACATTAGATGTTGTTCCGCTTAAGTGGCAGATTCGGCTTCCAAGGATACCTCCTGCTGCCATGATGAAGTACATGAGAATCTGTGCAATGACCATTCTGCCATAACGGGCCATTGTATAAAAGGTAGTCTGATTTTCCCAGATCAGCGAAATTGTCAATGCCGGCAACACAATCTTCAAAAGGAAACCGGAAATAGATGGCATGGCCTCTTTTTTGATCACACCAATGCGTGATGCGGTAAAGCCGATAAGTACAAGTAAAAGAAATCCTGCCATTTTGGGAAGGATTGCTATCATATAATTCATAATAATCTCCTCGAGTCATCCCTTCAGCCCTGTGTCAGGATATTTCTGTGAACTTTGCGTCTGACAAAATAGAAACAGATTACCTGCATAAGGATTGTCAGAATCCAGGACACAGGATATGAAATGAAAAGGAAAGAAAGGGATCTATTATGAGGAAACAATCCAAAGATCCATACGATTCGTGTTCCAACGGTACCTATGATAGACAAAATCATTGGTACACCAGAATGTCCCATTCCACGAAGTGCACCGGGAATCAGATCCATGATTCCGCAACAGAAATACGGTACGGTTGTATAGGCAAGAATTTCAATCCCACACTGGATAACGTCCGGATCACTGGTATACAGACGCAACAATTCATTACCAAAAAAATAAGCTCCACATCCCAATGTAAAGGAAAATGTAAAGGATAGGATAATACAGTCAAGAAGCACTTTGTCCATACGTTTTGTTTTCCGTACTCCATAATTCTGACTGGTAAAGCTCATACAGGATTGTGTAACAGAGTTTACAGATACATACAGAAATCCAAAAATATTATTTGCTGCAGTATATCCTGCCATTGCAATCGAACCAAAAGAGTTCACAGAAGATTGCAACAAAGCATTTGACAGGTTGATGACGGTACTCTGAATACCAGCCGGAATGCCCACTTGAAAAATTTGTTTCAGATAAAAGCTTTTTATCGTGAGTTTTGAGAATCTGAGCTGATAGCTTCCTTCTGAACGGTAAAGACATCGTAATACCAGAATACAGGAGATGCACTGAGAAACAATTGTTCCGATAGCAACTCCGGCTACACCCATGTTAAAAACAACGACAAGGAGCATATTCAGACCTGCATTCGCAAGACCAGCTATGATCAAAAAGATCAACGGACGTTTCGTATCTCCTACTGCTCTCAAAATAGCTGCACCATAGTTATAAAGCATAAAAAATGGCATTCCCAGAAAATAAATTCGCATATAGAGTGTGGACTGGTCAATAACATTATCCGGAGTACCCATGATTTCCAATGCAAGCCGTGAAAAAAGAAGTCCTACAACTGCCATGATCATACCGCTTACGAATGCCAGGGCAATGGCTGTATGTACCGTTTCCGACATTTCTTTGTTTTTTCCCGAAGCATAAAAACGTGCAGCAAGCACATTGGCACCAAGGGATATTCCAATAAATAAGTTCGTAAAAACAGCAATCAGCGCAGTCGTTGAACCAACTGCCGCAAGTGCTTCGCTTCCTGTAAACTGACCGACGACGATGATATCCACTGCATTGAACATTAACTGCAGGATTCCAGAAAGCATCAATGGCAAGGAAAATGAAACCAGTTTGTCCATGATCGTGCCGTTGCACATATCAATTTCATATTTGTTATTTTTCAAAACTACTCCCCCCTAAATTTCTAATACTATCAATTTCCATATGCCATTATACAGGTATGAATTTTCTTTTTCAAGCCATAAGCAGAACAGACCGACAAAAAAAACCCTCACGATACAGTTTCCTGTAAAGTGAGGGTAGGTATTACTCTGTTGGGACACAAATATTAGGCTATTTTAGTTTGCCTTATAACAACATCAACTTATGCATTCTTCTCAGCGATTGCTGCCTGTGCTGCTGCAAGACGAGCGATCGGTACACGGAATGGTGAGCAGGATACATAGTTAAGACCGATCTTATGGCAGAACTCTACAGAGGACGGATCTCCACCGTGTTCTCCACAGATACCTACATGAAGGTTCGGGTTAACCGGTCTTCCAAGTTCGATTGCCATCTTCATCAGTTTGCCAACGCCAACCTGATCAAGTTTAGCAAATGGATCATTCTCGAAGATCTTAGCATCATAGTATGCGTTCAGGAATTTACCTGCATCATCACGAGAGAAGCCATATGTCATCTGTGTAAGGTCGTTTGTACCGAAGCAGAAGAAGTCAGCTTCTTTAGCGATTTCATCAGCAGTAAGAGCTGCTCTCGGGATCTCGATCATAGTACCAACTTCATACTGAAGGTCGGAACCAGCTGCTTTGATCTCAGCGTCTGCAGTTTCTACTACGAATTTCTTAACATATTTAAGCTCTTTGATATCGCCAACAAGCGGAATCATGATTTCCGGTTTGATTGCCCAATCCGGATGAGCATTTTTAACTTTGATTGCTGCACGGATAACAGCTGTTGTCTGCATCTTAGCAATTTCTGGATAAGTAACTGCAAGACGGCATCCACGATGGCCCATCATCGGGTTGAATTCATGGAGAGAATCAATGATTGTCTTGATTTCTTCAACAGTTTTGCCCTGAGCATCTGCAAGTTTCTTGATGTCAGCTTCTTCTGTAGGAACGAACTCATGAAGCGGCGGATCCAGGAAACGGATAGTAACCGGGTTACCTTCCAGAGCTTCAAACAGTCCTTCGAAGTCTTCCTGCTGATATGGAAGAACTTTTGCAAGAGCTTTTTCTCTTTCTTCAACTGTTGTAGAGCAGATCATTTCACGGAATGCATCGATACGTCCCTCACCGAAGAACATATGCTCTGTACGGCAAAGACCGATACCTTCTGCACCAAGCTCAACTGCTTTCTTAGCGTCAGCCGGTGTATCTGCATTTGTACGAACTTTCATAGTTCTGTATTTGTCAGCCCAAGCCATGATACGGCCGAACTCACCAGCGATTGTAGCGTCTACAGTCGGAATGATTCCGTCGTAGATGTTACCTGTTGTACCATCGATGGAGATGAAGTCTCCTTCGTGGAATTCTTTTCCAGCCAGTGTGAATTTCTTGTTTTCTTCATCCATAGCGATATCACCGCATCCGGATACACAGCACTCACCCATACCACGGGCAACTACTGCAGCGTGAGAAGTCATACCACCACGAACTGTCAGGATACCCTGAGCAGATTTCATACCTGTGATATCTTCTGGAGATGTCTCAAGACGAACCAGAACAACTTTTTCTCCTCTTTCTGCCCATTCAACAGCATCATCAGCTGTGAATACGATCTTACCGCAAGCAGCTCCTGGAGAAGCTCCAAGACCTTTGCCCATCGGTGTAGCGGCTTTCAGAGCAGCTGCATCGAACTGCGGATGAAGCAGAGTGTCAAGGTTACGTGGATCGATCATTGCTACAGCTTCTTCTTCTGTTCTCATTCCCTCATCTACAAGGTCACAAGCGATCTTCAGAGCAGCCTGAGCAGTTCTCTTACCATTACGTGTCTGCAGCATGTACAGTTTACCATGTTCTACAGTGAACTCCATGTCCTGCATATCTCTGTAGTGATCTTCCAGAGTTTTGCAAACCTGTTTGAACTGTACGAATGCTTCTGGGAATTTCTGTTCCATTTCAGTGATATGCATAGGTGTACGAACACCAGCAACAACGTCTTCACCCTGAGCATTTGTCAGGAATTCACCGAACAGACCATTAGCTCCTGTAGCAGGGTCACGTGTGAAGGCAACACCTGTACCACAGTCATCTCCCATGTTACCGAATGCCATCATCTGTACGTTTACAGCGGTACCCCAGGAATATGGAATATCGTTGTCACGACGATAAACGTTTGCACGCGGGTTGTCCCAAGAACGGAATACGGCTTTGATAGCACCCATTAACTGTTCCTTCGGATCAGTTGGGAAATCAGCACCGATTTTTTCTTTATATTCAGCTTTGAACTGTTCTGCAAGTTCTTTAAGGTCTTCAGCTGTAAGTTCAACGTCCTGTTTAACGCCTCTCTTAGTTTTCATTTCGTCGATCAGCTCTTCGAAATATTTCTTACCAACTTCCATAACTACGTCAGAGTACATCTGAATGAATCTTCTGTAGCAGTCCCAAGCCCAACGTGGGTTGTTGGATTTTTCTGCAAGAGTATTAACTACTTCTTCATTTAAACCAAGGTTCAGGATAGTATCCATCATACCAGGCATGGAAGCTCTGGCACCAGAACGAACGGAAACAAGCAGAGGATTTTCTTTGTCACCGAATTTCTTACCGGTAACTCCTTCCATTTTAGTGATTGCTTCCATGATCTGAGCCATGATCTCATCATTGATCTGTCTTCCGTCTTCATAGTACTGAGTACAAGCTTCTGTTGTGATTGTGAAGCCCTGCGGTACAGGAAGACCAAGGTTAGTCATTTCAGCAAGGTTGGCACCTTTACCACCCAGAAGGTTTCTCATATTAGCGTTACCTTCTGTAAACATGTAAACCCATTTTGCCATTTTACATTTTCCTCCTAATTATTTTGTTCTTTTCACATAAAACCTATGTTTTATACGCACATAATTATTGTATAGAGTTTAGTACAAATAGTCAAGGTTAAACTGTCAAAAAATGGGGAAAACTTTGTAAGTTTTCCCCAAATCATATATTAACTTATCGTTTCTTTTTTAAATTAAGTACAAGATGTCTCGGAAGACCATTTACCATGATTGGCTGATAATCTCCCTGAATCAGAGGACTGATATAATCAACAAAATCTTTTGTTACATAGGAGGCATCTTTATTCATCCAGTTACGTGGAACAACTTTTTCTTCATTTGCTATACGGTGTACATCATAAATACCGGTCTTAGCCATATAAGGATCGTCTGAAACACGGTCAATAACGATCATTTTGCCGGTATCACCTTCGTCGGCTGCTTTTACTGCTGCTCCGCCTACCATAAATGCTTCATCAATATCTACTCTGGATGCCATATGAGAAGCGCTTCTCTGTAACGTAGAAAGCTCTACAGCTCTTGTCTTACAGCCACATTCTGCTGCAAGGAAATTTGCAAGATAAGTTGCAGTTCCGGCCAGCTGTTTATGGCCAAATGCATCAACATAATCTCCTGAACTTCCAAGTTCGCATACATAACGCTCATCTGCAAGACGGATTCCTTCAGATACTGCAATCACAACAGAGGATTTTTTCTTGAGGAGATCTTTGACTTTGACAAGGAATTTATCAATATCAAACGGAACTTCCGGCAGATAGATAAGATCTGGTCCATCACAGTCTTCTGTACGTGCAAGTGCTGTCGCACCGGTCAGCCATCCTGCATTACGTCCCATGATCTCCATGATCGTGATCATACTCTTCTTATAGGTAAGGCCCTGTGCATCACGGATGACTTCTTTGGTAGACGCGCCAATGTATTTGGCTGCACTTCCGAAACCTGGTGTATGATCAGTCAGTGCAAGGTCATTATCAATGGTCTTTGGAACACCAAGGAATTTCTGCTTCTGGCCGGTAAGAATCGCATAATCAGAAAGTTTCTTTATGGTATCCATAGAATCGTTTCCGCCAATGTAGATAAACGCATCAATATCCAGGCGGTTCAAGATTTCAAAGATTTTCTCATAAATTGCTTTATCTTCGTGAATCTCCGGAAGTTTGAAACGACATGATCCCAGAAATGCCGATGGAGTACGTTTTAGCAATTCGATATCAAGCTCGGAATGAATCTGTGTAGAGAGATCGATATATTGTTCATCCAGAAGGCCCTGGATTCCGTGAAGCATGCCGTATACTTTGTCGAAACCACGTTCGATAGCGTTCTTGTATACTCCTGCCAGACTGGAATTTATTACGGATGTAGGTCCTCCGGACTGTCCTACAATGATATTACGTTTTTTTGCCATACTGTCATCTCCTTTTGTGCATTTATGCATTACATATAATGTATAATATTACCAAAAGTTATTTGATTAGTCAAGTTATTTTGTGCAATATGTATTGTTTAAGTTTCATAAATATCTATATTTATAGAAATTATGTTTATATTTGACAAAGTATCTCGGAATATAACTTGTAATTCTGCCCATTTATATTCACTTCACTCATCTTCACTTCATGAAACAGGCTATATATGTGTTGGTATTCTCCTCATGTGAGAGACTTCTAATATACTAGAACAGCTATCAATATACTAAAAACGCCATGAGAAATGACATAACTCGCTTACGCTCAAACAATGTCATTTCTCACGGCAACGTATATTTCTACCTGTTAAGTATATTCACGAAGTATCTCAGGCTCGCAGAATCCTCAACACATATATTTCCTGTTTCTGATGCAGCATAGATTTCGGTGGATTGGCGGCGGCGGACAAAACCGCCGCCGCCAGCGTCATCCCCGGCATAGCTTCGCTGAGTCGTTTGCCATCTTAGAAATGACGATTTCCGAAGCCTGTTTGCCGGTATCATATATATCATACGGGTGAATTTATATATCTCTTTATTTACTTAGAATGTAAACTTATCAGCGAAATATGCCTCAAGTTCTTCAATCTTCACACGAACCTGTTCCATGGTGTCACGGTCACGGACAGTAACAGCTCCGTCGTTTTCGGATTCAAAATCGTATGTGATGCAGAACGGTGTACCGATCTCATCCTGTCTTCTGTAACGTTTACCGATATTTCCACGGTCATCAAATTCACAGTTATATTTCTTGCTGAGCTTCTGGAAAATCTTTTCAGCGCCCTCGTTCAGCTTCTTTGACAGAGGAAGCACACCAATCTTAACCGGAGCCAGAACCGGATGGAAATGAAGAACTGTACGAACATCATTCTTTTCTGCGTCCAGAACTTCTTCATCATATGCACTGCAAAGGAATGCAAGTACCATACGGTCAGCACCCAGTGATGGTTCAATTACATATGGGATATATTTCTGCTTTTTCTCATCATCAAAGTATGTCAGATCCTGTCCGGATACATTCTGGTGCTGAGTCAGGTCATAATCTGTTCTGTCTGCGATTCCCCACAGTTCGCCCCATCCAAATGGGAAAAGGAATTCTACATCTGTGGTTGCTTTACTGTAGAAGCTCAGTTCTTCTTTGTCATGATCACGATAACGTACTTCATCATCCTTGAGACCAAGAGAGCTCAGCCAGTCAAGACAGAATTTCTTCCAGTACGCGAACCATTCAAGGTCTGTATCCGGTTCACAGAAGAATTCAAGTTCCATCTGCTCAAATTCACGTGTACGGAAAGTGAAATTACCCGGTGTGATCTCATTACGGAAAGATTTACCAATCTGTCCAATACCAAATGGAATCTTTTTACGGGAAGTTCTCTGGACATTTTTGAAGTTTACAAAGATACCCTGTGCTGTTTCTGGTCTTAAATAAACTGTATTTTTTGCGTCTTCCGTTACACCCTGGAAAGTTTTGAACATCAGGTTAAACTGACGGATATCTGTAAAATTATGTTTGCCGCAGGACGGACACGGAACTTCATGTTCTTTGATGAAATTCATCATCTGTTCCTGAGACCATGCATCTACGCTTCCTTCGATTGCAATATCATGCTCGGCGCAAAAATCTTCGATCAGTTTGTCCGCACGAAAACGCTCATGACATTCTTTACAGTCCATCAGCGGATCAGAAAATCCACCAAGGTGGCCGGAAGCAACCCATGTCTGTGGATTCATCAAGATTGCACAGTCAACACCTACATTGTACGGAGATTCCTGAACAAATTTCTGCCACCACGCACGTTTTACGTTATTTTTCAGTTCAACACCAAGATTACCATAATCCCATGTGTTTGCCAGACCGCCGTAGATTTCGGAACCTGGATAAACAAATCCTCTGGCTTTGGCCAGGGCAACAATTTTTTCCATTGTCTTTTCCATGATAATTCTCCTCTTCGTTTTAATTCGTTACGTTTTCTCATCATTATACCGCATTTCAGAGATATTTCAACTTTTTTATTTTTGCAGACTAAATTGATAAAATTATTCTTATCCCCAAAAGCTATTTCATAACCTCCAGAATCTGGAGACTTTTGAATTTTCTATCGGTATTTCTTGCTGTATAGAGATGAATGATCTGCTCCAGTTCCAGAAGTACATCCGGATCAACACAGAAAGTATATAATTTTCCTAGGGAAGCTGTTGCTATGTATCTCATGGCATATAATGCAGAAGGGGAAATCCGTCGGGCTTCTCTTTTGCCCCTTGCACAGGATTCACAAAGGATCCCATGCAGTTCCTGAGAGAAGAAACAACTCTCTTCACCAGTAATTTCGCAGCCACATCCGGCACACTGAAATAACTGTGGACACAAGCCCTGTTCTGTCATCGTACGAAGCTCATAGATACAACGGATCAGTCGATTATCCATCCGGGAATTCAGAAGTGCCTTCACAGTTACATAGAGAAGATTCATCATCTCTTTTTCGTCCGTCCCCTCTCGCCCGAAATAATCTGCCAGTTCGAGGAAATAATAGCCGTAATAAACTCCTGGTTGCATAGTCGCAAGTTCAACAAAATGATGAGTAACCGAAACCTGATTCAAATTGTAACTTGTCCGACCTTCATACAATGTAAAATTTCCAAATACAAACGGATCAGCCGCAGCCATAAACGGACTGTTCAAACGTCGGGCACCTTTTGCAAATGCCGAAATCTTTCCCCGTTCTCTTGTAAGAAGTACAATTCTTTTGTCATATTCACCCACAGGCATAGCAGAGATCACAACTCCCTGCACTGTGATCAGATCACTCATTCATCAGCTTTCCTTTTATCAAATCTCTTTTTTATCGTAACCAAAGTTTTTGATCATAAAGTCACTGTCACGCCAGTCCTTACGTACTTTTACCCAGAGCTTCAGGTTAACTTTTGCATCCAACATCTGTTCGAGTTCATAGCGTGCATTGCTTCCAATCTTTTTGAGCATGGCACCCTGCTTACCGATAATGATTCCCTTATGAGAGTCACGCTCACAGATAATCGTAGCTTCAATATCTACAAGCTGACGTTTGCCCGGTCGTTCCTTCATAGTATCAATTGCAACGGCAATTCCATGTGGAATTTCCGCATCAAGTGCGTGAAGCGCTTTTTCACGGATGATCTCTGCGGCAATCTGTCTCTGTGGCTGATCTGTCACAGTATCTTCATCATAAAACATCGGACCATATGGCAGATATTTCAGAATACATGGAATAATATCTTCTGTATTCTGATTACGAAGTGCAGAACACGGAATGATCTCATCAAAATCATACAGCTTACGATAAGTATCGATAGCCTTCAGAATTTCATCTTTATCAATCGTATCGACTTTATTAATCACAAGAATGACCGGCAGATGCAGGCCCTTCAACTGTTCTGCAATATGGCGTTCACCTGCACCAATGAAGGTTGTTGGTTCCACAAGCCACAGAATCACATCAACATCCTTCAGTGTACGTTCTGCTACCTGTACCATATATTCGCCAAGTTTATTCTTAGCTTTATGGATGCCCGGTGTATCCAGGAAAACAATCTGACCATCTTCGCAGGTATAGACCGTCTGGATACGGTTACGGGTAGTCTGCGGTTTTTTTGATGTGATTGCAATCTTCTGACCGATCAGATGATTCATCAATGTAGATTTACCAACATTTGGACGGCCAATGATCGCAGTAAAACCTGATTTAAAATTTTCTTTCATTTACGATAACTCCTGTATATTTTTATATACTGTTTTCTTTCTCAACAGCTGATCAGAGGAAGGACTGTATCAAACAGTTCTTTTTCTTTTTCAATTGCCGGTTCACTTCCGACAACGCAGACCGCATCATTGTCAAGAATTGCCTCGATCAGTGGCGCAAGTTCCTGAATATCTGTCTCACTTGCTTTTAGAATCTCATCTCGTTCTTTCTGTGCCATTTCTTCAGTAATTCCACAGAACCACGCACTTCTGGAGATTGCTCCCTGCATCTTTGGGGTACGTGGTACATCTTTGCCACTGATCGTACCAATAATGTATTTTGTCATTTCCCTTTCATCCGCCTTAAAAGAACGTACATATTCCGGAATGCCCTTGAATACATCCAGAGTACGTCTCAGATGTGGATCACGGTAAGAAACAAAGAAACTCTCACCACTGCGTTTGAACCCGCTCATACAGCCATATGCACCGCCCTTGACACGGATATTCGTCCAGAGGTAATCGTAGCTCAGGGCAACTTTCAGAATATTCAGTGCGCCTGTATATTCATAACCTTTTTTGCGGAAATTACCTGTCTGAGCCACATACTGTACCTGTCCGGAAGTTGTAAAGCCTTCGTTTTCCTTTACACATGTCATATTCTGATGCTGTACGCTGACCGCTTCCTTATGCAGTGTCTGTTTCAGAGCTTTTACCTGCTTCTGTACATCCATAAGGGAATCCCTTTCACCTGTATAGCTGACACACAGATATTCCGGTCGGAAAATTTCCTGCATAAGATGAGAAAGTTCTTTTACAAGATCATCTTTACGTTCTTCAAATTCTTTGTCCAGTTTTTCAATAAATTGGTAATACGCAATACCTGCCATTTTGTCCTGAAATGCGGCCATTGGTGATGTATAGGAAGCTGCACGCAGTACTGCTGTTGAATGGCCCGCACTTACCAGACTGGACTGTGCTCTTGACTTCACCTGTGCAATGATCTCATGAAGACGTTTGGTGTCTTTCAGACTGGAAGTATTGATGATCTCACGGATCATTTTAAACAGAACATCTGTTTTTGGATACATGACTTTTCCTCTTACAGAAAAGAAAGCACGGAATGCATCTACAGAATCTGCATGGTCAAATACTTCTACCCCGCACATAATACCACCTGTCTGTGCATTGATCTCATTTGTCAGCTCCCCATAGGTATAATGAGCTGTATCTACATATCCAAGTACAGATTTTAAAAGACCAAGATATGGTATTTTTTCATCTGCAAGGTCTTTCAGATCAAACATCAGATCCAGATAACCGATTCCATTTGTTGGAACTTCATGATACAGGAAAAGGCTTCCATCTATATCCAGAGCTTCATTCGTAAAAGGTGTGATTTCTTTACGAATATCTTCTCTCTTCAACATAGGTATACATTTAGCCGCTTCCGGATCCTCCGGTGCTTCCTGATACTGTTCCAGATTCGCAGTCTTTTTAACAAGTTCTGTTTTTTCCTCTTCAGATAGAGAAGAAAGATATGCGTCCAGTTTATCTTCCAGTGCTTTGGCTTTTCTGGCAGTCAGGCCTCTGGATGGATTCAATGTCAGAACAGAACCGTGAGGATTATCCAGAAGATATCTCTGAATCAGATCTTCAAAATAACCCTGATTCTTTAATTCTTTTAATTTATCGAACACAGGAATCAACTGAACCTGCGCGAATGGATGTTCATCATCATAAAGCCAGTTGTCCAGAATATCCAGACCGTAGATCAGTCCCTTCGGGTAAGAAGAAAAGTCAGCTTCTCTATAGCGGAATTCCATATAATTGATTCCTGCTTCCAGTGCTTTTGGATCGATTCCGTTTTCGACCGTGTCTGTCAGTACCTTGCGGATAATGGAAACAAATTCTTCTTTTCTGCCAGGATCAGCACCTTTGGCAACAACATCAAAATACGTCTGTCGAATACCATCCTCATAGGAACCATACACATCCGATCCGATTCCGGCATCCAGAAGTGCTTTCTTAAGAGGTGCTCCCGGAGTACTTAAGAGAGCATAATCCAATATATCAAAAGCAGTACATTTTAAAGTATCCATGGCAGTTCCTGTCACAACACTGTATGCCAGATACGAATTATTTTCTTCACTCTCACTCTCTGCAACCGGATACTCCATGGCCAGATCATGCATTTTATCAAAAGGCTGCTGTTCACGGATCTCCGAATCCACATACAGACTGTCAAACGCAGAAAGATAATTCCGATCAATAAAATCAAGTTTTGCTGCCATATCCATATTTCCATACAGGTAAATATAACTGTTGGACGGATGGTAATAAGTTCTGTGGAATTCCAGGAACTCTTCATAGGACAGCTCCGGAATATTATCCGGATCACCACCGGACTCACAACCATAGGTGATATCCGGAAACAGGGAGTTCATGATATCTCTTTCCAGCACATCATCAGGAGAAGAAAATGCCCCTTTCATCTCATTGTAAACAACACCATTATAAGTCAATGGACCTTCTGGCTTCTCCAGATGGTAGCTCCATCCTTCCTGACGGAAGATTTCTTCTTTTTTGTAAATATTTGGATAAAATACAGCATCCAGATACACATGCATCAGATTCTGAAAATCCTGATCATTGCAACTTGCTACCGGATAACAGGTTTTATCCGGATAAGTCATTGCATTTAAAAATGTATTCAAAGAACCTTTTACCAGTTCTACAAATGGATCTTTTAAAGGAAAATCTCTGGATCCGCAAAGTACACTGTGTTCCAGAATGTGTGCAACACCGGTGCTGTTCTTTGGCGGAGTACGAAAAGCGATGTTGAATACTTTATTGTCATCATCGTTTTCGATTACCATTATTCTTGCTCCTGTTTTGATGTGGCGAAGCAGGTAGCCTGTTGAGCGGATATCACTCAGGTTTTCTTTTCTGACAAGTTTATATGCTTTTAAATCATCTAAATTCATTGTTGCCTCCGTTTTTGCATAGTACATATAGTATTTCCTGATATGCCATATTTATTCCGGAAGTCTTTCTCCCGGGAACTGCAGTTCATACATTTCACGGGCAGCTTTTGTCAGAAGGTCCAAATCCTCTTCAAGGCCAATCTCCTGTGGAAGCAATATGGCAGTTTCATAAATGTCTCTCTGCAGTTTTGCTTTTGCACTGTCTTTTTTTATCGTGATAAGTCCGCAAAGTACACTGTTATAGTTTTTGTCTTTTTCACAAAGATCCATATAAAATCTGACAAGATGCTGGCACTCTCTGTGAAGAAGTTCTTCATGAAGAGCACTTTTTGCACGGATTTCCCGGAATTTTACATCATCCAGTTCTTTGCGTATTTCCTTCTGTGCTCTTCCGGAGCCAAATACTTTGTGACCTGCATTTCGATTAAATTCCAATGCCATCCAGAATTTCAGATAACCGTCGGCAATGCCCCCTTCGTTTGTCGTTCCTTTGTAACGTGCTTCCCAGATTTCTTTACGGATCTTATTTGCTTCCTGATCTTCTCCGGATGCAATTGCCTGCTCCAGCAGTTCCTTACGTTTTTCCGGTTCTGTCTCTCTATAATACTGGGCAATGATTGGTGTATCCATATATCCTTCTCCTTTTGGTATATTATCTTTTGAAAACAAAAATAAATAAAAAACCCTTTTTCTCTTCAATATGCCTATTATAGCAAATCAAAAAGAAAAAGGGTAGTCCTGTTTTATATTCATCAAAGCGGACACATCAGAGAATCAGCATGGCATCCCCAAACGAAAAGAAACGATACCGTTCCTTTACTGCCTCCTCATAAGCTGCCATGATATGTTCTTTTCCTGCCAGTGCAGATACCAGCATAAGAAGCGTAGATTCCGGAAGATGAAAATTCGTGATCAGTCCATCAATCATTTTGAAATGATATCCCGGATAAATAAAAATTTCTGTCCAGCCACTTCCTGCCTGAAGGATTCCATTCTCATCAGTAGCTGATTCCAGTGTACGACAGCTCGTGGTTCCAACAGAAATCACTCTTCCGCCGTTTTTCTTTGTATCATTGATCAGTTTTGCCTGATCTTCTTCTACCATGTAAAATTCAGAATGCATATGATGCTGTTCGACATCATCCACCTTTACCGGCCGGAAGGTTCCCAGACCAACATGAAGCGTAACATGGGCAATTTTAACTCCCATATCTTCCACTTGTTTCAGAAGTTCTCGGGTAAAGTGCAGACCGGCTGTAGGAGCCGCAGCTGAACCGTCATTTTTGGCATAAACAGTCTGATAACGGTTCTTATCTTTTAATTTATGGGTAATGTACGGAGGAAGCGGCATTTCCCCAAGCTGATCGAGAATTTCTTCAAAAATACCATCGTAATGAAACTGGATCAGTCGATTGCCTTCATCAACAACATCGATGATCTCTCCTTTTAAAATTCCGTCTCCAAACGTAATCTTTGCTCCCGGACATGCTTTCTTGCCAGGTTTTACAAGACACTCCCATATATCATTTTCTCTTCGTTTCAGAAGAAGTATCTCGATCACAGCACCCGTTTCTTCCTTATGGCCATATAAACGAGCCGGTATAACTTTTGTATCGTTGATGACCAGGCAATCTCCTTTATGAAGATAGTCCAGAATATCTGTAAAATGTCTGTGTTCAAAAGATCCATCTTGCATGGAAAGGTGCAGAAGTCTGGAGGAACTTCTGTCTTCCAACGGATCCTGAGCAATCAGTTCTTTCGGCAGATCATAGTAAAAATCTGATGTTTTCATAAACTGCTCCTTTATTTATCAGAGGCCTCAGTTTCTGCGGCCTTCCATTCTTTCTTCCACTGTCGGACCTGACTCCATTCTTTGTTTGTCAGATCTGCTTTTTTCAAAAGATCCGGGCGACGCTTTGCTGTACGCAAAATGGACTGTTCCCGTCTCCATGCTTCAATATTTGCGTGATGTCCGGAGAGAAGAACTGGTGGAACTTTCTGTCCATGCCATTCTTCCGGGCGGCTGTACTGAGGATATTCCAGAAGATTTTCGGCAAAAGATTCAGTTTCTCCGGATTCCTGATTACTTAAAACTCCTGGAACCATTCGCGAAATAGAATCCATCATTACCATGGCCGGGAGTTCTCCTCCGGTAAGTACATAATCTCCGATAGATACATAATCGGTAACAATTTCATCAAGAACACGCTCATCAATTCCTTCATAGTGGCCACAAAGAAAAACAAGATCTTTCTCCTTTGCCAGTTCCTTTGCCATGGTCTGATGAAATACTTCTCCCTGTGGAGTAAGATAAACAACCCGCGGTCGATATCCCAGCTTTTTCTGAACCGATTCATATGCAAGATAGACAGGTTCTGCCTGCATCAGCATTCCCGCTCCCCCGCCGTATGGATAATCATCTACCTTCTGATGTTTGTTAAATGCATAATCACGAATATTGATCGCATCAATAGAAAGGTAGCCTCCTGCTATGGCACGCCCGATGATGCTAGTATGCATTCCCTGTTCGATCATTTCCGGAAAAAGTGTCAAAACATGAAAATTCATTTATAAAAGCCCCTTCATTAAATGTACAGTCATTGTGTTTGTTTCAATATCCACATCAAGAATACATTCTTTGATTGCAGGAAGCAATACCTCTCCATGTTCAACGGAATCTACAATATAAACATCATTTGCTCCGGTTTCCATGACATTTTTTAATGTTCCAAATTCTGATCCGTCTTCCAGAAGCACTTTCATTCCAAGAAGATCTGCTATATAATATTCATCTTCATCCAGTTCCTGTGCTTCCTCACGTGGAATCCACAGATCGCGGCCCTTATATTTTTCAATATCATTTATATTATCAATTCCATCAAATTTCAAGATAACAAGATTTTTGAAAAAACGGACATTTTTTATGTCCAGTCTTCGAAGTTCTTTTCCAGTATCCAGCAATACATACTCCAGATCAAGGAATCGCTCCGGTTCATCTGTGGTAGGGTAAACTTTGACTTCGCCACGTACACCGTGTGTCGTGGTGATCACGCCAACTTTTAATAAATCTTCCATAAAAAACTCCCTTTAAAAAAGGAGCTATGTCTCCACAGCTCCGTTTCGTTATTATTGCAGAATATCTACAATCACCTTTTTGCTGCTCTTTGAAGAAGCCGCTTTAACTACAGTACGGATTGCTTTTGCAATTCGTCCCTGTCTTCCAATGACCTTACCCATATCGGAAGGCCCTACTTTCAGTTCGATGATAACTGCATCTTCTTTTTCGTTTTCGGTGACAACCACCTCATCCGGATGTTCAACAAGAGATTTTGCAATTACTTCAACTAATTCTTTCATCACATACCTCCCGCAAAGGATTTATTATTTTTCGATTCCAGCCTCTTTGAAGATTCTTGCAACAACATCTGTTGGCTGAGCACCTGCAGCAAGCCATTTTTTAGCTTCTTCTTCGTTTACTTTGTATGCGCTTGGCTCGATGTTCGGATCATATGTTCCGATCTCAGCGATGCATTTTCCATCACGTTTGCTGCGGGAATCTGCAACTACGATTCTATAAAAAGGTGCTTTCTTCTGTCCCATTCTTCTTAATCTGATTTTAACTGCCATTTCTGTTTTCCTCCATTATACTATCTTTTATTTATATTGTTTTTTATTTAAAAAGGAAGCTTGAAGCCGCCTCTTTTTCCCATTTTACCGCCCATCATTCCAGGCATCTGTTTCATTAATTTCTTGCTCTGTTCAAACTGTTTGACCAGACGATTGACTTCTGCGATATCCACGCCGGCACCTTTGGCGATACGATTCTTGCGGGAAATATTCAGGATTCCCGGATTGCTTCGCTCCTTCTGTGTCATAGAAAGGATAATCGCCTTTGTTCTGTCAAGAGCCTTTTCATCAATCATGTCTTCCAGATCTTTCGCTTTTGCGCCAACACCTGGAAGCATATTCAGGATACTTCCGATTCCACCCATTTTATTCATCTGTTCCATACTGGTCAGATAATCATTGAAATCGAAATCCATTTTTTTGAGTTTTTTCTGCATCTCTGCTGCCTGATCCTGGTCAAGAGCTGCCTCAGCCTTCTCAATAAGACTCATTACATCTCCCATTCCAAGAATTCTGGAAGCCATGCGTTCCGGATAAAACTGTTCGAGATCTGAAAGTTTCTCACCCATTCCCACAAAAAGAATTGGTTTTCCGGTAACTGCTTTAATGGAAAGTGCAGCACCACCTCGGGTATCACCATCCATTTTGGTAAGGATGACACCATCAATGCCTACTTTTTCGGCAAAAGTCTTTGCAACATTTACTGCATCCTGACCTGTCATTGCGTCAACTGTCAAAATCGTACAGTCAACATTCACATTGGCTTTGATATCCGCAAGTTCCTGCATCATATCTTCGTCCACATGAAGGCGGCCAGCCGTATCAATAAGAACAACGTTCTGTTGGTTTGCTTTTGCATGTTCGATCGCAGCTTTGGCGATATCTACAGGATTCTGTTTATCTCCCATGGAGAAAACTTCTACTCCCTGTTTCTCACCGTTTACCTGCAGCTGTGTGATCGCAGCCGGACGATATACGTCACAGGCAACGAGAAGTGGTCTTTTTCCTTTGGATTTCAGCTTACCTGCAAGTTTCGCAACTGTGGTCGTCTTACCTGCACCCTGAAGTCCAGCCATCATCAGGACTGTGATATCATTGCCTGGTTTCAAAGGAAGATCGGTTGTTTCACTTCCCATCAGATTAACCAGCTCTTCATTTACGATCTTGATTACCATCTGTCCTGGATTCAGACCATTCATGACATCCTGTCCTACTGCACGTTCCTGCACAGACTTGGTAAACTGTTTAACAACCCGGAAGTTAACATCTGCTTCAAGAAGAGCCATCTTGACCTCTTTCAGAGCAATCTTAACATCCTCTTCTGTCAGGCGTCCTTTGCCTCTCAGCTTTTTGAACACATTCTGTAATTTATCAGTCAAGCTTTCAAATGCCATGCGTTATAACTCCTCTAATATCTTATTGGAAATCTCTGTAATCTCACCGGCATTATATCCTACTGCAAGTTCCTTGATCTTCTGAACCTGTTTGCGGATACAGAGAAATTTCTCAACCAGATGAAGTCTGGATTCATATTCTTCCAGTGTATGATTACAGCGTTTGATCATGTCATGTACGCCCTGACGGCTGATTCCCAGATCTTCTGCTACCTCACTCAGGGAATAATCTTCCAGAACAACGCTTTCATAAACCTGCTGCTGTCTCTCTGTAAGCAGTTCCCCATAAAAATCATATAACAATGTCTGTTCGACAAACTTTTCCATTTGTAACCACCTTGGCTATCATACATGATTTATATCATTGTGTCAAGTGTTTTTTCTTGACAGATATATTTTTATTTATTGTCCGTCTTTTTCCGGATCTTCTGTTTCAAATTCAAAGACACATCGATCAAAAGCATTGATCACATATGTATCCATATATTTATCGTATCGTTTGTGTTGTCTTCCATACGACATATGAACATGACCATGCAGAAAAAATTTAGGATGATATTTCTCAATCAGCTGCAGAAAAATTTTAAATCCCTGGTGCGGAAGATCCCGAGCATCATTTAACTGATATGCCGGGGCATGCGTGACAAGTATATCAAAGCCTCTTCTCCACACAAGTTTTGGAAAAAGTTTAAAGACTCTTCGTCTCATTTCCCACTCTGTATATTGATGTTCTCCCGGTTTATATCGCATGGAACCACCAAGTCCCAAGATGCGCACTCCTTCATGCACATATATTTTATCGTCAATGCAGATGCAGCCTTCCGGTGGAATCCTTTCATATTTATCGTCATGGTTTCCATGGACATATAAAACAGGCGCTGATGTAAATGTCGCCAGAAAAGAAAGATAGCGGGGATCAAGATCCCCACATGATATGATAAGATCGATCCCCTCCAGTTTACTTTTCTCGAAATAATCCCACAGATATTTTGATTCCACATCTGCTATGGCAAGTATTTTCATAAAACTGTATTATCCCTTCTGACTTTCCACACCGGACTGTAAAGTAACCGGTTTTGCCTGTTCTTTAAGCTCACGTGATTTCGGAATTGTTCCGATCACATTATCTGCAAGCCAGTCCATTGTAATAATTTCTTCCGGAGAAAGAATTTTATCCGGATCCGACTGAATCATTCCATTCTGTGAATAAAGGATTCCTGAAAATGGATGATATTCCCCGGTTGCAATCGCACGTTTGAGCATTGTCAGCAGCTTCTGTGTGCCAATCGGAAGATTCTGCGAATAGATAACATCGATCACTTCCGCTGACAGTCCCCACCAATAATTGATGGCCTTTGTTTCATCTTTGTTATCATCATATTTCCATGTTCCATCCATGATCGTCCTGATCAACTGTTCATAAAATTTTCCCCAGTGCCACAATGGCATAGCAAGATTACGAGGTCCTTCTTTTTCTATGTGATACAGTCCAAAATAGCGCGATGCATCTTCCGGAATCACCATATCCTGTCCGGATACAACCGTAACACCTTTTTTGATAACATTGTCCATAGCGATTCCAAGATCGACATCTTTCAGCGTAGACCATTCCAGATATATCTGTGCTCTCGGATTAACCATTTTGGCACCTAAAGCAAATGCATTGATATTGGCAATCGTTCCAAAAATCGGGTAGTCAGCAATATATGCAAGCTGACCGTTTTCTGCCATAGCTCCGGCAATGGCCCCCATAAGAAATTTGGCTTCATACATCCGGGCATAATAAGTACGAATATATCTGTGAGATGTATTCAAGGAACAGTTAAGAATCTTTACCTCCGGATGTGCAATAGCAGCCTGTACACTTGCCTGCACAAATTCCGGTGTTGTTGTAAAGATAATATTGCATCCTTTTTGAATCGCATCGGCAATTGCTTTTTCCGCAAGATCTCGCGTAAGGTTTTCATAGCATTCTGTAGTAACTTCTTCAGGGAACGTCTGTTCCAGGTGAAGACGACCAAGCTCATGCGCATACGTCCAGGCAGAAGTAGCCGGTGTCTTTGCGTACAGAAAAGCAATCTTTAGTTTTGGTGTACTTACCGGAAGCAGACGGTCCAGGAGAGATTTTTTTTCACTCGTAGGATTCATCTTCAGTTCAATTTCCTGATCATGTTCCAGAAGTTTAAATTCTTCCCAGCTTTTACCAACCAGTTCCTTTAATTCATTAACTGTTTTCTGGCAGATATCTTTATAATCATAAATCATAAGAAATGCAAGGAATGCATCCCCTGTTGTTATGGAAAGTTTCTTTCCGCCTAAGGATTCATATTCTGCTGCAAACCTTGAATAAACAGAACTGAAAGTCAGTTTATCATCATCTGACCAGATATCCTTTGCCCCTTTTCCTACTGCTTTCTGAAGTCTGACAAAGCTTCCAAGACGTGAAAACCAGATATAGTTGATCTGACTCAGAGCGTAAAAATCCACATATTCATAATAGATTTTATTTTCTTTCTGTTCCGTACGCTGTGGCAGAATTCTGGTCACATATCCCGGAACCGAAACCGCATCAAAATACTTCAGTACACTGACACGCTTATTTCCCTCTTCTACATAGAATTTGTTCATATATTCATATGCTTTGATCGGATCGCGGATACCTTCATTAATATGACTCTGACTTAAAGTTGCCCACTTATATGCAAATTCTGTGTTTTCTCTGAGAATAGGCATAAAGTTCCCGGCGAATGCATTGCTTCTTCCACCGCTTTTGGTTCCGACGATCTGGTCGATCGGTATCTGTACAAGTCCGAGCGGGACCTCCGAATAGGACCCCTTTGGGGGCAGTATCTCATCCAGAACCTGAAGTGTAGGCAGTTGCCCTTTCATCATTCTGGCCTGATAATCTCTCTTACCAGCTTTGCAGGCTTTTATATATTCTTCCATTATATATGGTGCCATGGTCCTCTTCCTCACTTTCTGTCTGAAGCAGAAAATAACGGTTTAAAAGTTACAGATTCGCACGAATGATCTTTGGTTTACATCCAGCCTCTTCCAGTGCCTTTACAATTTTCTTTTTATGATCTGTACCATATGCTTCCAGTGTAACTTTAAGCTCTACTGCAGCATAACGATTAGTACTTATAAACTGATTATGATCCAGCTTGATAACATTTCCCTGATTCTCGGCAATGATAGAAGCTACACGAACAAGTTCACCCGGTTTGTCCGGAATCAGCACAGATACCGTGAAAATACGATCTCTCTGAATCAGTCCATGCTGTACCACAGAAGACATTGTGATCACGTCCATATTACCACCACTTAAGATAGAAACCACTTTCTTACCGGTGAAATTCAAATGACGAAGTGCTGCTACTGTCAGAAGGCCTGAATTTTCAACGATCATTTTGTGATTTTCTACCATATCAAGAAAAGCAACGATCAGTTCATCATCGTCGATGGTAATCACATCGTCCAGGTTTTCCTGCAGATATGGAAAGATATGTTCACCAGGAGTCTGTACAGCAGTACCGTCGGCGATTGTATTTACATGTGGCAGAGTAACTACTTCACCTTTTTCAAGAGATGCCTTCATACATGCCGCACCGGACGGCTCTACACCAATGACTTTAATATGCGGATTCAGAAGTTTTGCAAGTGTGGATACACCTGTTGCAAGTCCGCCTCCTCCGATTGGAACAAGAATATAATCTACAAGAGGAAGCTCCTGTACGATTTCCATAGCAATCGTACCCTGGCCGGTTGCTACTGCCGGATCATCAAACGGATGGATAAATGTATACCCTTCTTTCTCAGCAAGTTCCAGTGCATAAGCACATGCCTCATCATATACATCTCCTTTCAGAATTACGTCTGCACCGTAACTCTTGGTACGTTCTACTTTGATCAGAGGTGTTGTTGTCGGCATAACGATCACTGCTTTTGCACCAAATTTATGCGCAGCATAAGCAACACCCTGTGCATGATTTCCAGCAGATGCTGCGATCAGACCTTTTGCACGCTCTTCTTCTGTAAGCGTGCTGATCTTATAGTATGCACCGCGAACCTTATAGGCTCCTGTACGCTGCATGTTTTCTGGCTTCAGATATACTTTGTTTCCCGTGAGATCTGAAAAATAACTGCTTTTGATCAGTTTTGTCTCCTGAGTTACCTGTTTTACGATTTCTGCTGCCTGTTCAAAGCTCTCTAATGTAAGCATACTGTATCCTCCTGTTTATTCTTCTGTGTGTAAGTCTTTTTCGTCAATGTCAAACAGTGCGTTAACAAAAGCATCGGCATCAAATTTCTGCAGATCGTCGATTGTTTCACCAACACCGATATATTTTACCGGAATATCCAGTTCCGACTGAATCGCAACAGCGATTCCACCTTTTGCAGTTCCATCCAGTTTTGTAAGAATGATGCCATTTACATTTGCGACTTCTGCAAATTGTTTGGCCTGTGCCAGGGCATTCTGTCCTGTAGTACCATCCAGAACGACCAGTGTTTCCAGATATGCTTCCGGATATTCTCTTTCCAGGATACGGTAGATCTTACGAAGTTCTTCCATAAGATTTTTTTTGTTATGCAATCGTCCAGCTGTATCACAGATCAGCACATCTGCATTTCTTGCCTTGGCCGCTGCAACTGCATCGTATACGATGGATGCCGGATCAGCGCCTTCCTGACCACCGATCAGATCCACACCTGCACGATTTGCCCACTGTGCAAGCTGTTCTCCCGCTGCTGCACGAAAAGTATCTGCTGCAGCAAGAATAACCTTCTTACCCTGATCCTTTAATTTTCCAGCAAGTTTTCCGACAGAAGTCGTCTTCCCTACACCATTTACTCCGATTACAAGAATTACAGATTTACGGTTCTCAAATTCATATTCTGTACTGTCTACACGCATCTGTTCCTTAATACTGTTGATCAGAAGCTGTTTGCATTCCATAGGATTTTTGATATGTTTCTCTGCCACCTGTTCTTTCAGATGTTCTATGATTGCAGAAGTCGCATTAATACCTATATCACCCATGATCAGAATTTCTTCCAGTTCTTCATAAAAATCTTCATCAATACTGGAGTAGCCACTGAAAATAGAATCAAAGCCAGCCACGATATTATCACGTGTTTTGGTCAAACCACTGACCAGACGTTTAAAAAAGCCTTTTTTTTCTTCTGACATACTATGTCCTCCTCGATAGTTACATTGCTGTTCACTCTGTTACCAGCAACTTATTTGCTCAGCTGGTTTTCTACCAGATCAACAGATACAAGAGTTGAAACACCCTTTTCCTGCATGGTGATACCATATAAGCGATCCGCAGCATTCATAGTGCCACGTCTATGCGTTATTATAATAAACTGTGTATTTTTCGTCAACTTCTGTAAATACGATGCAAAACGTCCAACATTTGAATCATCGAGTGCAGCCTCTATCTCATCCAGAAGACAGAATGGAGATGGTTTCAGGTTCTGGATTGCAAAAAGAAGAGCGATCGCAGTCAAAGCTTTTTCTCCACCAGAAAGCTGCATCATATTTTGGAGTTTTTTGCCAGGCGGTTGAGAAATGATTCGTATTCCGGCCTCAAGGATATCTTCATCTTCTGCAAGTTCAAGAGTTCCCTTTCCTCCGCCGAACAGTTCCTTAAATGCCTTATCAAATTCTCTCTGGATATCACGGAATTTCTCGGTAAACTGTTTTCGCATTCCTTCATCCAATTCCAGAATAATTCCTTCCAGCGTTTCCTCAGCCTTAACGATATCATCGTATTGACCGGACAGGAATGTATGACGTTCCAGAAGCTCTTTATAATCTTCAATCGCATTTACATTAACAGAACCAAGTTTACGGATCTCATCCTTTATGCGTGTAACATCCGCTTTGATTGCCTGTCGGTCGGTAAGTTCTTCTTTTCGATACTGAAGTGCATTGTTTGGCGTGATCTCATATTCTTCCCACATATAGGAAATCTGACCTTCCCTCTGCTCCTCAATTTTTTCTGTCTGACTTCTCAGACGGAAGCATTCTTTATCCAGAAGAGAAGTCTTTTCTGAAAGATGATCTCTTTTTTCAAAAAATGTTTTGTGGCTGGCACTTCGTTTTTCTTTTTCTTCCTGCCACTGTGCTCTCTGGCTGCCATACTGTTCTTCTTTTAAAAGGCATTCCTGTGCCGCATTTTTCAGCTCCTGGATACCTTCTTCTTTTTTATGTATCTCTTCACGACTCTGTACAAGATTTTCTGTAATTTCCTGTGATTCCTTCTGAAATGCAGCAATCTCAGAATTCAGACGACTCAGGTTTTCCTGCAGGAATTGATTCTGCTGTTCAAGAGAAGATTCTTCCAGCCGGATTTTTTCCAGTTCATGTGTCTTCTCTGTTTCTTCTGCCTTCCATTCCTCCAGTTCTTTCTGTTTGGTCTCAATAAAGGTTTCCAGTTCCTTTTCGTCCTTCTGCGAATCCTCCAGTTCTCTGGCAATGCTGCTATGATCCTGTCTGATCTCACCTGCCTGATGGCGGAGTTCTTCCTGTTCACGATCAATCTGCCGATAGCTGTTCTGAATTTCGCCTTCTTTTTCTTTGAGCTGTTCAAGATTCATCTTTGCAGTATTCTGTTCAACATACTGTTGACGGAGTTTCTGCTGAAAATCGGCGATCGTATCGCGGAGCACATTTCGCCTGCTACGGTTTTCACCTATTGATTTCTGCGTTTCTTCCAGTTCTTTCCTGAGAATTCCTACACTTCTTTCCAGTTCTTCAATTTCACGGCGTCTTCCGAGAAGATTGCTGTTATTTTTAAACGCACCACCGGTCATAGAACCACCGGGACTTAAAGACTCTCCTTCAATCGTAACCATACGCAGACTGTGACGATATTTTTTTCCGATTGCAATTGCATGATCAATATTATCTACAACAAGGACACGGCCCAGAAGATACATGACCAGTTCACTGTATTCTTTATCTGCATTTACAAGAGTATTGGCAGTACCCACAACTCCCGGTTCACTCAACACATCCCTCTGATTCAGTCCACCTCTTCCGCTGATATTAGACAAAGGAAGAAATGTAGCACGGCCAAAGCGGTTTTTCTTCAGAAAACCAATCATACGTTTAGCTGTCTGTTCATTATCTGTGACGATATTCTGAATACTTCCGCCCAGTGCAGTTTCAATCGCAACCTCATAGTCTTTCTGCACATGAATGATATCAGCCACAACACCTTTAATACCGGGTTCACGGTTTTTCTGTTCCATTACACGACGGATACTGTTTCCATATCCATCATAACGTTCTGTAATGTTTTTAAGAGATTCCAGGCGGGAAGCCTCACGATGGTATGCTGTCTGACCGATTTCCATCTGAGAATTCTGTTTTTTCAATTCATCCTGTAACTTCTGCACCTCTCCGTCCAGACGTACACATTCTTCATTTGTCGAATGGATCACAGCCGTTACTGCATCATATTGTTTCTGTGCATTAAGACGTTCTTTCTCCAGAACCTCTTCTTCGCTTTTCAGGCGAAGAATTCGCTGACTGATCTCTGCTTTACGGATATTCAGCTGCTCCAGCATCGCATCAAAACGTTGTACTTTTCCTTTGGTCGTTGCACGGCTGTTCAAGATCTCAATGATCTCGTTTTTGCCGTCTTCTACAGCCTGTGTACATTCTTCTACGTTTGAAACGATGTTTTCCAGAGCCTCTGTTTCCTTTGAAAGACTGGCCCCAATTTCTTTCAGTCTGCTCTGCAGTTCCAGTTTGTCTTCTGCCAGTTTTTCTTTTTCCTGCGTTCTCCGGTCCAGATCTTCCCCTAAAGCTGTCAGACGGTTCTGATAATGCTCACTGTTCTGTTTTCCCGAAGAGATCTGTTCTTCAAGAATCTGCACCTGGCCTTCATACTGCTGTTTCAGAAGCGCATTCTGCTGCTGCTCTTCTTTCAACGTATCGAGCCTGTGATTTAAATCTTCCAGTTCCTGTTCCAGACGGTCATACTCTATTTTGGTCTGATCATATGCTGCCTGAGCTTCATTTAGTTCTCTCTGCGCCTGTTCAAGTTTTTCTTCCAGTTCTTTCAGAAGTTCACCGGTTCTCTGATGATCAAGAAGAAACAGATTCACATCAAGTTCTTTCAATTCCTCTCTTTTGGCCAGATATATACGCGCTGTTTCAGACTGTTTTTCCAATGGTCCAAGCTGTTTGGTCAGCTCGCTTAAAATATCCGTTACACGGACCAGATTCTGCCGCTCTTCATCCAGCTTTTTCAGAGTGGTAGCTTTTCTTCGTTTAAATTTGACGATTCCTGCCGCCTCATCGAAAAGTTCTCGCCGTTCTTCAGGTTTACCACTTAAGATTTTATCAATCTGCCCCTGTCCAATGATGGAATACCCTTCTTTACCGATACCGGTATCATAAAACATTTCCTGAATGTCTTTCAGACGGCATCCACTGCCATTGATCAGATATTCACTTTCTCCCGAACGATACAGCCTCCTCGTTACAGTAACTTCATTGTAATCTACCGGAAGTTTATGATCACTGTTATCCAGCGTAATAGATACAGAAGCAAAACTTAATGGCTTTCGATTCTCTGTTCCTGAAAAAATAACGTCCTGCATGTTACCGCCTCGAAGCTGTTTGGCGCTCTGTTCACCAAGTACCCAGCGGACAGCATCTCCAACATTACTTTTTCCACTTCCATTTGGTCCGACAATACCGGTAATTCCGTTATGAAATTCAAAGTTGATTTTCTGTGCAAAGGATTTGAAGCCATATACTTCAATATTCTTTAAATACATAGTTCACCTGCCAGTTTTTCTTTTCCTCATGTATCACGCATAAAATCAGAATTTCTTTTCCTGAATTGCCTGATATGCTGCTGCCTGTTCGGCAGCTTTCTTTGTATGACCGGTTCCATTTCCGACAACCTGTCCATTCACCTGAACACTTACCGTAAATTGCTTGTCATGATCCGGTCCGCTCTCTCCGGTCAGAATATATTCTACCGGCTGAATTCCTTTTTCCTGGACTATTTCCTGCAGAATTGTCTTGCTGTCATAAAAAAGCTGTTTATGTTCAATATCGTTTAAGATAAATTTCAGGACAAAATCCTTTGCAGGTTCAAAACCACCATCCAGATAAATGGCTCCAAGAAGAGCTTCTGTTGCATCTGAAACGATAGAATCCCTATTACGTCCACCCGTCATATTCTCGCCTTTGCCAAGGAGAAGATACTGTGGAAGTCCAAACTGCCGCGCGCAGTACGCAAGGCTAGGTTCACAGACCAGGCTTGCACGTTTTTTGGTCAGTTCCCCCTCCGGAACCTGTGTGAATTTTGCATAAAGGAAATCACTGCTGATCAGTTCAAGAACTGCATCGCCAAGGAACTCCAGACGTTCATTACAGCCCAGTTTTCCCAACTTTTTTTCATTTGCATATGAACTGTGTGTCAATGCCTGTTTCAGAAGTTTTTTATTTTGAAATGTATATCCTATGATCTGTTCCAATTGTTCCATTTTATCTGCCTTCTTTTCTGTTATTCCTTATCTGGGGCCGGAAATTGCGCCGGCTGGATTTTTTCCGCAATTTTTTCGTTGATCCTCTGTTGTTTGAACTGTACGCACTGGAAAATTGCATGCTTAATTTCGATAGCTTTGGCACTTCCATGCGTTTTGACAACAAGGCCTTTTAATCCAAGGAGCGGAGCTCCACCATATTCTGTTGCATCAAAACTTTTGAGTGTCTGTTTCAGCGCCGGTTTGACAAGAAGTGCTCCTATCTTACTTTTTAAAGTACTCATCATTCCGTCTTTGATTTTGTGAATCAGTTCAGAACTGACTCCCTCATAAAGTTTGAGAATAACATTTCCGACAAAAGCTTCGCATACGATAACATCCGCATAACCTGCCGGAATATCTCGTGCCTCAATGCTTCCAATAAAATTGATCCCTTCTGCTTCTTTGAGAAGCGGAAAAGTTTCCTTAACCAGAGCATTTCCCTTTTCTTCCTCTGCACCGTTATTTACAATCGCAACACGCGGATTTTTGATGCCGACTACATGTTCCATATAAATAGATCCCATTTTTGCAAACTGTACCAGATGAGATGGTCTGGCGTCAACATTTGCGCCACAGTCAATCAGAAGAGAAACTCCTTTAGCTGTGGGAATCAACGGAGCCAGAGGCGGACGTTCCACACCTTTGCTTCTGCCAACAAGAACCTGACCGCCGACAAGAACCGCACCCGTGCTTCCGGAAGAAACAAATGCATCGGCCTTCTGTTCTTTTACCATTTTAAGTCCTACAACGATTGAAGAATCTTTTTTCTTTCGAATTGCAAAAACAGGAGGTTCTGCAGTCTCAATTACTTCTGTTGCATTTACCACCTGGATTCTGTCTGTCGGATAATCCTGATATTTCTTAAGCTCTGAATGAATCACTTCTTCCTGACCGGTAAGAATGACCAGGATATCTTTTCTTTCTTTTACTGCTTCTACAGCTGCTTTTACAGGTTCCACCGGTGCGAGATCACCACCCATGGCATCTACAACAACTTTTACCAATTCTGCCATATTAATCCTCCTGTATATCTATTTTAAATCCATATTGTTATCAAAAAAACTTCAAACTTTATCATACTAAAGAATTATCAGAAAATCAAGAGTGTTCCCACGTCATCTATTTATTATTCTGAGCTTCGATCTGTTCTGCCAGGTCATTCAGATAAACCCAGCGATCCATTTTTTCTTCCAGAAGTGCTTCTGCAGTCTCTTTTTCCTTTGTAAGTTCGTTAAGTTTACCGGAATCTGTAGCATTCGCCATGATATCATTATCCAGCTTTTCAATTTTTTCTTCCAACCCAGCAATATCATCATCAATTGTTTCGTATTCCCGTTGTTCTTTATAACTGAATTTCAGTTTTGAAGAACGATTCTGTTTCCATGTCTTTACAGAAGATTTTTCTTCCTGAGGTTCTTCTATCATGTTCTTTCCGACAGAAGAAGCTTTTATCTCTACGGATTCATCAATATTCATACCTTCCCGACGTTTTTTTGCTTCGAGATAGTCAGTATAGCCACCTTCATATTGAGTCAGATTTCCCTCTCTGTCAAATTCAAAGATACGGTCTGCCAGATTGTCCAGGAAATATCTGTCGTGAGAAACAGCAATGACTATTCCGGCAAAAGAATCCAGGTAATCTTCCAGGATCGTCAGTGTTGGAATATCAATATCATTCGTAATCTCGTCCAGCAAAAGTACATTTGGTGCTGCAGCAAGTACTTTCAGAAGATATAATCTTTTTTTCTCACCACCGGAAAGTTTTTCGATTGGTGAATACTGCATGGCCGGATCAAATAAAAACTGCTCGAGAAGTTTGGATGCACTGATGAGTCCGTCCTTTGTCGGAATAAATTCTGCTACAGCTTTAATATAGTCGATCACTCTCTGACTGGAATTCATGTCTTCGATTTCCTGTGAAAAATAGCCAATCTTAATGGTATCCCCAATTTCAACACTTCCGCTGTCCGGTTCAAGGATACCTGCTATGATCTTAAGTAGCGTAGATTTGCCGCAGCCATTTGGACCTATGATTCCTAGTCTCTGATTTTTCAGAACAATATAGTCAAAATCACGAATACATACCCGCTCACCAAAACGTTTGGAAATATGATGCAGTTCAATCGTCTTTTTGCCCATTCTGGTCTCTACAGAATCAATCTCTACATTTTTATCCCGCACAGGCGCTGTGGAATTCTTCATGGCCTCCAGACGGTCCAGACGGGCTCTCTGCTTTGTACTTCTTGCCCGGCATCCTCTTTTTGCCCATTCGACCTCCATACGAAGAATACTCTGTTTTTTACGTTCTGAAGCCATTTCCATTTCTTCTCGCTGCGCTTTCATTTCCAGAAAATCAGAATATTTTGCTTCGTAAGTATAGATCTTACCATGACTGATCTCCAGAATCTTATTTGTTACACGGTCAAGGAAATAACGGTCATGTGTTACCATAATAACAACGCCTTTAAAACGATTCAGATAATCTTCCAGCCAGGAAGCCATTTCGTTGTCCAGATGGTTAGTCGGCTCATCCAGGATCAGAACATCAGCCGGATTCACGAGGACGGCTGCAAGTGCCACGCGTTTTTTCTGTCCTCCGGAAAGATGTGCGATTTCCTCTTCATGGTCTTTAATACCAAGTTTATTAAGCACCATATGAGCCTCTGTCTCGGGATTCCAGCTCTGTTCTTTCTGTCCCTGTGTCACGTAAGAAAGAATGGTTGCGCCCTCTGGAAATTCAGGATGCTGCGGCAGATATGTGATACGAAGGCCATTCTGCATAACCACCTGTCCTTCATCGATTTCCTCGAAACCTGCCAGTATTCGAAGAAACGTGGTCTTTCCTGTTCCATTGATACCGATGATTCCAATTTTGTCACCCTGATGGATGCCACAGGAGATATCGTCAAAAATCACTTTTTCGCCATAAGTTTTGCTGATATGTTCCAGATTCAATACGTTCATCTATATGCTCCTTACTGTAAAATCTGTTCTTCCGTTTTAGGAAATTTTTTGAAGTAATATATAATAAATAAAACTGCTGTAATTCCCCAGGATACCGGGTAACTCAGCATGATCGTCTTAATTCCTGAATAAACAGGAAATACCCCAAACATCCAGGCAATTCTGATCAGGCATACCCCACCGCAGGTCAACAGCATTGGTACCAATACTCTTCCCGCGCCTCTCAGCGCTCCGGACAATATTCCGATCACTACATACATAAAATATGACGGAAGAAGAAAATGCATCATGTCTGCGCCAATGCGGACAACATTGCTGTCCGTTGTAAACAATCTATATAACGGTTCTGCAAAACCATACAGTGCTGCACTTACCAGAATTGCAGCTCCATAAGACATAAGCAGACATACTTTGACGCTTTTTCGCATTCTCTGTATTTTCCCCGCACCATAATTCTGGCCGACAAATGTTGTGATAGCAATACCAAACGAATTGACAACCATCCAATAAATAGCATCAATTTTCGCAAATGTTCCCCATGCAGCAACGGTATCTGTTCCCAGGCCATTCACAAATATCTGAATGATCAGATTTGCAATAGTATACATAGTTGCTTCCAGTGCTGCTGGAATTCCAATGCGAAGTACCGACTGCAGGGATGCCATATAAAAACGAATCTCCCTGATCTTTAACCGGAATAAAGAATTTCCCTTTATTAAAATCCACGTTACCATGCATGCACTGATTCCCTGACAGGAAACAGTCGCAATTGCAACTCCCATTACACCCATTTTAAGGAATACAACAAGCATGATATCAAAAAAAATATTCAAGCCACAGGTCATGATCAGCACATACAACGGTCTCCTGGAATCCCCAACTGCGCGAAGAATAGAAGCTCCCATATTATAAACGATATTAAAGATCATACCGCAGAAATAGATATGCAGATATATAACAGAATCAGCCATCAACTCTGAAGGTGTCTTCATCGCTATAAGAACTTTTTCTGTGATCCAAAAGCCAATCAGTCCCACTATGGCTCCTGTAACGATTGCAAAGGCATATGCTGTATGCAACGTCCTGTTTAGATTTTTATGATCTTTTGCCCCATAAAACTGTGCAATGATCACGGAAGCACCTGAAGTCAGTCCGACAAAAACTTCCACGATCAGTGTAACGATCTGATTCACTGATCCACTTACCGCAGCCAAAGCTTCTTTACCTACAAAACGACCGACAACAATACTGTCGGCCGTATTATACACCTGCTGAAAAAAAGTGCCTATTACAATCGGAAAAAAGAATATTAAAAGCTGTTTCCAGATTACCCCTTCCGTAATCTGATTCTTCTGTTCCATCTTTCCCTCCAAGACATAGAATTTGATTGAAAAAAACAGAATCCCGAAAAAGGATTCTGTTTCATTCGTTGTGATTAGTCTTCAACTTTCACGATTTCTTTCTTATTGTAGCTTCCGCATTCTTTACAAACTCTGTGAGGCATCATCAGGGCGCCGCATTTGCTGCATTTTACCAGATTCGGAGCACTCATTTTCCAGTTTGCACGTCTTTTATCACGTCTAGCTTTAGATGATTTGTTTTTTGGACATATGGACATAGGTTACACCTCCTTAAATTTACTAAATATATCACTGATGGCCGCCATACGGGGATCCTTCGGTTCCTCTGCACATCCACAGGGTCCCTCATTCAGATTCTTCCCACACCGGCTGCATATTCCTTTGCAATCTTCTTTACAAAGAACTTTCAAAGGCCAACTCATCAGTACCTCAAGATAGACCAACCGGTCCACATCCAGGTCCATACCAGTGAGATAGTCATTCTCATCCAGATTCTCAACTCGCTCTTTATCAGTCTGTTTCATATCCAGCTTACGATCGATATCGTATGGGATAGTAACAGACACCTGCTCCAGACAACGGTCACAAGGAATGCCGACAGTTAAACTGCCTTTTCCTGTCAGTTCAAGAACTTTATTGCCTGTATTTGCAATCCGTAGTTCTACCGGAGATCTGTCCAATATCGGAAACTCTCCCATCTGAAATGAAATCTTATCTAACTCCACCTCAGAACTGAACTGTATGATTTTTCCTTCACTGTCTGTAATATCTGATAAATGAATCTGCATAGTTCTCTCCTATTCACACTTTATCAATTATACATAGGAGGTACCCGTTTGTCAACGACATTTTTACTTTTATTTCTATATTTTTCCGTTACTTTTTTCTTTTACTACTTCGCTGCGGAGAGGAATGGATGCAGTTGCGCCAGGTCTGGAAACTGCAATTGCGGATGCTTTTGCTGCAAGCTCCAGTCCGTCCTGTACAGGCAGCCCATCAATAATAGAAGAAATAAAATATCCTGTAAACGTATCACCTGCGGCGGTTGTATCAACAGCCTTTACTTTAAAGATTCCCTGGCGGTAGATCCCCGTTTCATCCTGATATACAGAACCATCTCCGCCGAGTGTCAGAACTACTTTTGCTTTTGGATAAAGTGCTTTCACTTTTGTGAGAATTTTATCTGGTTCTTTTTCGCCGGTAATCTGAAAACCTTCAATCTCATTCATCAGGAAGAGACTGATTTTCGACAGATCACAGTTTTCCAATGCATTGTCAAAAGGAGAAGGATTCAAAATGATCATCATATGTTTTTCGTATGCACGGTCAATGATATAATCCAGTTCATTGATCTCATTCTGCAAAAGAATGATGTCTCCCTCTTCAAAAGAATCCAACACAGTATCAACAAACTCCTTTGTCATACTTCTATTGGAGCCTCCAAAAAGAAGGATACAGTTCTGTCCATTTTCATCCACCTGAATAACTGTATGTCCGCATGGTCCCGGGATCTGTCTGATGAACTCTGTATTCACCCCATTTTCCTTACAAACTTCGAGAAGCGGTTCCCCGCCCTCTCCGATCAGACCGGCATGATATACAGGAATCCCGGCCTTTGCCAGTGCAATAGACTGGTTCAGGCCTTTACCACCACAAAAGATCTGCCTGCTTTTTGATGCCTGTGTTTCTCCGGGAATCAAAATAGATTCCACCTGGTACACATAGTCCAGATTGAGAGAACCAAAATTTAATACTTTCATGTTTCAAACCTCTAAAAAATATTTTTCATCAATTATATGGCAGTTAGATGATTCTTGCAATTATTATTTATTTTTTACCACCAAAAAGAGTCGGATCATCTACAAGATCAAGCGGATAGTCTCCAAGATGTTTTACTTTAAATCCATTTGCCTTATATTCTTCATAATTAAATGCATTTAATTCATCACAGGCAAGTTTATGGAATTCATAAAAGTTTGGCCAGTATTCGTATCCATCTCCAAGATTATGGCTCAGATAAGCATCTGCTATATCACAGCCCATTTTCGGAGCTACATAAAACGCACCCATAGCCAAAACGTTGACGCCATTTCCGGTAATTGCACGAAGAGCAGCCGGCACGCTTTCTACAACGCCTGCAGAAACACCCGGGCATTTGCTTGCTGCAATATGGATACCCATTCCGGTTCCGCAAAAGATCAGAGCACGTTCAAATTCACCTTCCGAGATCATAGAACCCACGCGAAGGCCGATTCTGTGAAACATCAGATCTGTATCTGTGTCCTCCGGTGATCTGACACCAACATCAGTTACTGTCCATCCATATTCTTTCAGATGAGCCACTACTGCTTCTTTTAACGGGTATCCCGCAAAATCAGCACCTACAAGAATCTGTTTGTCTTTAATCGTCTTCATGTCAATACCTCCTTGTATTTTTAACTTTTGAATCACATTTCCTGTGATTCTGATTATTTTGCAATATAATCCAGGATGTTCTTAAATAACACATCATAATATTTCCAGTTGCAGAATTCCGGTGGTGCCCAGTGCGGTGAACAGTCACTGGAGAAAACAGCAGATTTTCCCTCTCCGTAACTGCCAAACGCAATAAACGGATCTCCGCAGACTGTGGCAGCAAGTTCTGCTTCCGGTTTTATGGTGCTCTTATTATAACCAAGTACAGGCGGCCACTCTCCTTCGATTCCCGCAAATGCCGGATGATCCGGGAGTGTCACTTCTGCATGGACACCCTCACAGTGTTCCATACGGTCATCGTATGGAAGAATTTCTACCGGAAGGACATCCTGTACCGGTGTTGCCCACCATTTTCCCTGAGCTCCAACACCATTAAAGGTAAGATAGCCTCCAATCATCAGAAGGCCTCCGCCACCAAGTACATAATCTTTGAGTAGCTGGCAGCGATTGGGAAGAATTTTGCTTGCTCCAAATGTAGCTGATGGAATCAGCAGCGTGTCTGCTCCCACATCTGATAGAATGATACAGGAATATTCATTCAGCTCTTCCAGAGTAAATGGAAAATGATCATTTGCAATATGATTCGGCATATATACAAATTCATAGCCGGCTTTTTCGATCGCTTTGTCGATCCAGCCAAGTCCTGTTTCATATTTAGATGATAAAAAACTGTTGAATCCTTTTACTTCCATCAGAGTAGCACTCCAGGATTCACCAACAAAAAGTACTTTTTTCATACAGACTCCTTTTGTTTATTTTGCATGTTTCGGTTTCTGGCTGACATAATCAATCACGAGTGCAAGGATCAGAACAGCTCCCCAGATCAGTGTTACATAATATGTAGATACACTCCTGAAACGGTTAATGCCGGATTCAATCATCTTCAAAAGTACGATAGCTGTGATAACACCGGAAATTTTTCCTTTACCACCATTCGGGCTGACACCGCCGAGAACGACGAGAAGGATAGACTGCATGGTATAGTTTGTTCCATAATCAGCTCTTGCAGATGAATAGGTTGCAAGCATCATCAATCCGCCAAGTGCAGCACAAATGGATGAAGTAATATGCGTTCTGAACAGCAGGCTTGTTGTATTGATTCCGGAAAATTTTGCGACATGTGCATTCGTTCCGTAAAGACGAAGTTTAGTTCCGTAAGTACAATGCTCCAGCATAAACCAGATAATGATTGCGACTACGATAAATACCAGAAGTCTTCGTGGGATAAAACCAAAGAGATTTCCTGAAAAGAAATCACAGTACTGCTTCGGGAAAGAGGAAATTGCAGAACCGTTTGTCATAACCACACAGAGACCTGTTAAGAGCTCATTTACACCAAGCGTTGCAAGAATCGGCGGAACCCCAAGTTTTGAGATCAAAAAGGCGTTCAGACTTCCAACAACAATACCTGTTACAATTGCAATCAGGAAGATCACAACAGAAAAAGCAAGTGGCATAGTTCCGTCTGCTCCAAACAATCTGGTCAGTGTAAATACCGTAAGGATAGAAGCCATATTGGCTGTACCAACTACAGAAAGGTCAATACCTCCTGTGATCATGCATAACATACCGCCCAGAGCCATAAGGCCGTATTCCGGGAACTGTCCCGCCATGGTAAGAAAGTTCATTCCTGTATAAAATTTTCTGGCCTGTGTAAATGCCATGAAGATCAGCCAGACTGCCATGATGACCAACAGGCGGGTCACTTCTTCATTTTTCTTATATATACTTTTGATCTTGTTCATCATGCGCCCTCCTTTACTGCTTTCTTTTTGCTTTTAGAGGTTCGGGTTGACTGCCATGCGGTCAGGGATACTCCAATCACGATTACAAGTCCTACGAATACATCACTCCAGGTTGTCGGAATTCCAAGAAGGATCATGGAGTTCTGTACCAGGATGATCAGGAAAGTACCAAGAATACAGCCTGTCAGTGTACCGGCACCACCGGTAAGAGCAACGCCGCCAAGAACGACACCTGCGATGATGTTCATTTCCATTCCAAGCATATTCGTCGGATGCATCTGCTGCATCATGCAGACACGACAGATACCACTCGCAGATGCAATCATACCTATAATAATATACATGATAAATTTTGTTCTTTTTACATTAAATCCAGCTGTGTGTGCACTCTGTGGATTTCCGCCGATTGCGTAAATACCACGTCCAAAGATCGTATAATGCAGTACAAAATGCATAACTGCACATACAAGAACCAGAATAATGAAGGTATAAGGAAGAATGGAAGTCAGTCCATTCGCCTTATTAGTTGCTGTCAGGAATGCAGCGGTACCAAAGCTTTTCATTCCAGGCGGAATGACAGAAAGCTGATTTGCTCTTAAAGTACCCTGCATAATGCCCTGGAAGATACTTGCGGAACCGAGAGTCACGATCATTGCATTCAGATTCAGATAGCCAATAAAATATCCATTGAATGCGCCAAGTACTGCACCAATTGCGATTGCGATCACAAATGCCAGAAGAACATTTCCTTCGTAATTCTTGTCAAGAAGGAACTTTGTTGTGGCATAGGCAGAAAGAGATGCCAGTGCCGGGAAAGAAACATCGATCCCACCTGCGATCAGTGCCATGAATTCTGCGATTGCAAAAAGTCCCGGTACGATCATCGCACTCAGAAGGTCAACGATATTATTTGCTGTAAAAAACTGTCCGGAACGGATCTGTACCACAATTCCGAGAAGAATTATGATAAGAAAAATATACGGTTCATTTGACTGAAATATTTTCTTTACTTTTTTATTCATATGACCGCCTCCTACATCATATCGTCAATGATCATCTGTTCACTGACATTCTGGGTATCATATTCGGATTTGATCTTTCCATTCTTGATAACAAGAACTCTGGAACAGTTCTGTATAACTTCCGGAAGATCATCAGAAATGATAATAACACCAAGCCCCTGGTTGGCAAGTCGCTGCAGAACCATATGAATATCATGTTTGGAACCGATATCCACACCTACTGTCGGGCCATTCAAGATGAGCACATCCAGATTACATGCAAGCCATTTTGCAAGTACGATTCGCTGCTGGTTACCTCCTGAAAGAGTTGTTGCCGGATTGTTTGGATTTTTTGTCTTGATCTCCAGTTCTTTAACCCATTTTTCAATTTCTTCATCTCTCTTCTTCAGATCAAACTGTCCATTTTTCTTTTTCAGTTTGTCAATCTCAGAAATGATGATGTTGTCACCAATCGACTGGGTAAGAAAAAGGCCTTCTGACAGTCGGTCCTCAGGAACATATCCAATACTGTTGGCAATAGCCTCTCTTGGGCTGGTAAGCTTAATTTCTTTTCCATCTTTTATGATCTGACCGGAATCCGCAGGCTTCAGACCAAACATAGACAGGCCCAATTCAGTACGACCAGAATCCAAAAGTCCTGTAATTCCAAGAATCTCTCCTCTTCGAAGGCTGAGGTTAATATCTGAAAAAGAGCCATTCAGAGTAAGATGTTTCAGTTCAAAAACCGGCTTGTCGGATACATTTTTCGGAATAAATATATTGTCGGAAAACTCTCTTCCTGTCATGTAATAGGTGAATTTCTTATCATCCAGTTCTTTTGTACTGCCTGTAGCAACCAATTCACCATCCCTGAAGATTGTGAATCGATCAGAAATTTCAAATACCTCATCCAATTTATGACTGATAAACAGGATTGCAATTCCCTGTTCCTTTAATTTCAAAATAATTTTAAACAATGCGCTTACTTCTTTTTTGGTTAGCGCTGTTGTCGGCTCATCCATGATAATCAGCTTTGCATTTGACATCAATGCGCGGCTGATTGCGACCATCTGTTTCTGAGCCACCGTAAGTTTTTCTACTTTTTCATCCAGATCAACCTGGAAATTAATTTTGGATACTGCTTCTTCAGCAATCTTTCTTACATTTTTCCAACTTACTGTTTTCTTACGTGATGCAAGTTCTGTATTAAGTGCCAGATTTTCTGCAACTGTCAGATTAGGGAAAAGTGCAAAATCCTGATAAATAACCTGAATTCCAAGATTGATCGCATCAATCGGGGAAATCTTATCGATTTTCTGTCCGTTAAATTCAATTGTTCCGCCATCTCTCTGATAGACACCGGATATAATTTTGATAATAGTTGATTTTCCGCAACCATTCTCTCCGGCAAGACAGTGTATCTCACCAGGTAAAATCTCCAAAGATACATCTCTAAGGGCATGTACATTTCCAAAGGAAATCTTTATATGCTCTGCTTTCAATAAACTCTGAGACATAGCTTCCTCCTCTCCGCCTTACGACACCTGTGATTGTTCAGGTCTTTTGGAAATCAATCCGCCGGGAGAACCGACGGATTGATCATTAAAGCTTATAAATTTTTGTGTTGTTTAGAATCCAAAATCATCAACGTTGTCTGCATCGATTGTAATCCAGCCCTGTCCTTCAAGAACTGTTTCAGATCCTTCACGGAAGTTCATTTCTGTATAACCATCAACGTTAAGATTTACAGGAGCACCAATCTCCTCACCTGCAAGTACTTTGCATGCAAGGTCAACCATTGCTTCACCGGATTTTGCAGGATCCCACAGAGTAAGGGATTTGATAACACCGGATTTCAGCAGTTCAGCATTGTCTGCCGGCATTCCTGTACCGGATGTAAAGAATTTGTCAACAAGGCCAAGTTCCTGAATCGCACGTGCAACACCAGGTGCATCGAAAGAAGAAGTTCCCATGATACCTTTCAGATCCGGATATGTTTTGATCAGTTCTTTTGCAACATTATATGCGGTATCACCGTTATCATCAGACTCTACACGCGGATTATCTTCCAGAAGTGTCATGTTCGGATAATGCTCTTTCTGGTATTCAACGGCTGCATCTGCCCATTCATTATGAGAACCATTTGTAAGGGAAGCTACCATTGTCGTATAAACGCCTTCTTCCCCCATTGCTTCAGCAAGGTTCTGCATGATGAAAGCACCATAGCCTTCATTAGAGAATGCTTCGATATCGTAGTCTACATTTTTAAGATCTGCGCCTTCATGGGTAATAACTACAATACCTGCATCTTTTGCTTTCTTTAATGTAGAGTCCATGGATTCCATATCAACTGGAACTACACAGATTGCATCTACGCCCTGAGCAATCAGGTCCTCAACCAGCTGAGCCTGTTTTGTAGCATCAATTGTACCTGTATCAATCTGGTAGCAGTTAACTCCTGTTTCGTCAGCTACTTCCTTAACGCCGGTGTCCATGCGAACGAACCATGGATTGGTGGAATCCTTCGGTACAACAGCAATTTCCCAACCTTCGTCAGCCGCTTTTTTAATAGCATCATCAGATGCAATATCTGCATCCGCAGCATATACTGTAGAAACTGATCCGATCATCCCAACTGCCATAGCTGCACATAAAGTCATAACGATTGCTTTTTTCATTTTAAATTCCTCCTTTTAATTGGCTTGTGAAACATTTACGCGGCATCTCATATTTTATTTACCCATATGATCCGAACACCTTTCTCCTCCCTTCTCTCGTTCAGATATTTGTACCCCAATATACTTTTTATGCCGTTTGAAACGTTTCAATATTTTCTAAAAATAATTGTATACTTATTTCAGTATACAACTATTAATTTTAGCAAGATCCTCTCATCTTTATTTTCTGCGGTAATTCTATACTCTGATATTTTCCGGTCTTATTGTATTCTGTAATTACTGACCATAAAGTTCTTCCGAATAATTTCTGATCCTGTTCCACAGTTGTAAGTCTCGGATTGACATATCCCGATATTTCAATATTATCATAACCGACAATAGCAAAATCTTCCGGTATGGAATATCCCTTCTCATTGATGGCCCTCATCATACCAAATGCCAGATAATCCGAAGTTGCCAGCCAGGCATCCGGAAGTTCTTCGCGCTTTGATGACTCAAGAATCTCCATCATATAAAGATAACTGTTTTTCAATTTATCCAGCGAAAGATCTGGGCGGGAATAAATATTTTTTTCCGGATCCGGATATCCAAAATATTTCATTGCTTCCAGAAATCCCTCTACTCTTTCACGGATATTTTGAAGTTTTGTAGGTTCTGTAAAAAGTCCTATTCGTTTGTAATTTCTGTTTTTTAACAGACATATTATTTCAAATGGTACCCGACGATTATCAAATATAACACTTGATGTATAACCCGGTATCTCTCGCCTGTCTGCCATAATCACATGTATTTGTTTCTTCGCCAGCCGTTTAATCTCTGTGAGATCATCAAACCCATTAAAAATAATGATTGATGTGCCTGGTTTGCTGCTCTCCAGTGCTCTCAGCTGCTGCCTTTCTATCTCTGACGAATATTCATAACCAGAGATATGAACGGTGTACCCAGCCTCATATGCATCGTGCATCAGTGCACTGATCGTATTTGTATAAAAAGCACTATCCAGATGCGGTGTTAAAACATGTATCGCTGTGCTGTCCTTTCTTCGAAGGGAACTCGCCAGAGTATCCGGGATATAATCCAACACATCAATTGCCTGCTGTATCCGCGCTGCCCTGTCGTGCGACACACCTGCCGTACCGTTTAAATAATTCGAAACCGTCCCAACAGATACACCTGCATGTTTTGCCACCTGTGTAATTGTGGCTCTTTTCTTCGTAGATTTATCCATTCATCATTTCCTCTATACAAAGCCACATTTGAAACGTTTCAATATGGCAATTATACATTTATAATTTAAGTATGTCAATATAATCGTTATAAATTGCATAATCTAAAATCTATTTTCAGTACTTTTCTGCAAATATTGCACAATATTTTTGTGTAATAGCTACAACAAAAGGAAGTCATAATATGAAAATACGCAAAAGAAAAGGACTTGCCAACGGCAAGCCCCCTTCGAAGTTGTTTTATAACAAATTATTTAACCAGCGCTACTGTATCTCTGCAGATTGCAAGTTCTTCGTTTGTAGGAATAACTGCAACTTTAACTTTTGAATTTGGAGTAGAGATAACAATTTCTTCGCTAAATGTATCATTTGCTTTGTCATCGATTTCAACGCCAAGATATCCGAAATAATTGCAGACATCTTTACGAAGCTGGCCTACATTCTCACCAATACCAGCTGTAAATACAATTGCATCTACACCGTTCATAGCTGCTACATAGCCGCCAACAAATTTAGCGATACCATAGCAAAGTACATCATAAGCATTCTTAGCATCTTCATTTCCATCTGCGATAGCAGCTCTGATGTCACGCATATCACTGCCGACTCCGGACATACCCTGAAGACCGGATTTCTTGTTCAGCACATTCATAACACCTGCGATGTCAAGGTTTTCTTTCTTTGCAATGAATTCAACAATTGCCGGATCAATATTACCGGAACGAGTTCCCATAACAACGCCCTCAAGTGGTGTAAGTCCCATAGTTGTATCTACACATTTGCCGTTCTGAACAGCACTGATGGAAGATCCGTTTCCAAGATGGCAAACAATAACTTTGGAGTTGTCTTTGTCAAGTCCAAGGAATTCTACAGCACGTTTGGATACAAAGCTGTGTGAGGTTCCGTGGAAACCATATCTTCTTACTTTGTATTTTTTGTAGTATTCGATCGGAAGTCCGTACAGATATGCTTTTGCAGGCATTGTCTGATGGAAAGCTGTATCAAATACACCAACCTGCGGTACACCTGGCATAAGCTCAGAGCAGACATCAATACCGATCAGGTTTGCCGGGTTATGAAGTGGTGCAAGATCGTTACACTCTTTTACTGCTGCGATCATTTCATCTGTGATCACTGCAGAAGCTGCAAATTTTTCTCCACCATGTACGACACGATGTCCGATTGCATCTACTTCTTTCAGGCTCTTGATAGCGCCTGTTTTTTCGTTTGTAAGAGCATCCAGTACAAACTGGATAGCTTCTTTGTGTGTAGGCATTGCACACTCTGTGATTTCTTTATCAAGTCCGGCTTTCTGATAAACCAGTCTTCCGTCGATTCCGATTCTCTCGCAAAGACCCTTTGCCAGAACATCCTCTGTATCAGAGTTGATGAGCTGATATTTCAGGGAGGAACTTCCGCAGTTAATTACCAATACATTCATCTTAATATTCTCCTATTCAATAAGTTTCAAAATATGTAATTCTTATTTGTCTTCAGCCTGGCACTGTACAGCTGTGATAGCAACAACACCAACGATATCATCTGCAGAGCATCCTCTGGAGAGGTCATTGACTGGTTTTGCGATACCCTGTGTAACAGGTCCGTAAGCTTCTGCTTTTCCAAGACGCTGAGCAAGTTTATATCCGATGTTTCCTGCATCAAGGTCAGGGAATACAAGAACGTTTGCTTTACCTGCAACTTCACTTCCCGGAGCTTTAGAAGCACCAACGCTAGGTACGATTGCTGCGTCAAGCTGGAACTCTCCATCCAGTTTGAGTTCCGGATGTTCTTCTTTTGCGATTCTTGTAGCTTCTACCATCTTATCTACGTCCGGATGTTTTGCACTTCCCTTTGTAGAGTGTGAAAGCATTGCAACGACTGGTTCTTCCTGAACAAGAAGCTGGAAGGATTCTGCTGAAGATGCTGCGATTGCAGAAAGTTCTTCCGGAGTCGGATTCTGGTTCAGACCAGAGTCAGCAAATACAAATGCACCGTTTGCACCATATTCGCAATCCGGGACTACGATCAGGAAGAATGCGGATACAAGTTTTGTTCCCGGTTTGGTTTTCAGAATCTGCAGACATGGACGAAGTGTGTCTGCTGTAGAATGGCATGCACCGGATACCATACCGTCTGCATCACCCATTTTTACCATCATTACACCATAGTATGGGTACTGAGTATGAAGGATTTCTTTTGCTTTTTCAGGTGTCATACCTTTTTTAGCTCTCAGTTCTACAAATTTATCAATGTATGCCTGAGTTCTGTCAGATGTCTCAGGATCAACGATGGTTGCTCCGGAGATATCGAATCCGCCTTCTGCAGCTTTCTTATTGATTTCTTCTTCGTTACCGATGAGGATAATCTTAGCAACTCCCTCTTTCAGAATCTTATCTGTTGCCTCGATAGTTCTCATATCCTCTGTCTCTGGCAGTACGATAGTTTTGATGCTTTTTTTTGCTCTTTCTTTGAGTAAATCAACAAATCCCATGATTAAATGGCTCCTTTCGTTATTTCGGTCATCAGACCGTGTGAGCGTCTGAAACATGACCTCACAGCTGAATTCATTATACCCCCAGAATTTGTGCATTTCAAGTAGTTGACAGAGAGATTCTTCCAAAGAGTGGTATTTTTTAACGTGCAATTTTATCATTTTCCCATGCCGGAAATATGCTCTGAAATGTTTTGCAGTTTTTCTTTATAAATTTTCCGTCAGATGATACAATAAAAAATAATTTTAATTTGTACAAAGGCAGGTATTTCATATGAATGTAACCGGAATCATTGCGGAGTATAATCCATTTCACAGAGGTCATAAATACCAGATAAATTACTGCAAAAAAGAACTGCAGGCAGATTATGTGATCGTAGTCATGAGTGGCGATTATGTGCAAAGAGGTACTCCTGCTCTGCTGCCCAAACATCTGCGTGCAGAAATGGCACTTCGATGCGGTGCCGATCTTATACTTGAAATGCCGGTGTCCGTAAGTACTGCCAGTGCAGAGACATTTGCCATGGCCGGTGTTTCCATACTGGACAATCTGCATGTCGTTGACCAGCTCTGTTTTGGAAGTGAATATGGTGAAGTTTCTGCACTACAGGAACTTGCTGCTGTCCTTGTAAAAGAACCCAAAGAATACCGTGTACTTCTGAAAACTTTTTTGAGCGAAGGGCTGTCTTTCCCCGCTGCCAGAAGCCAGGCGCTGATCGAATATTTCAAAGATCCTCATCATTTTGAGGGAGACGATTTTGATGGTATTCTGACGCCACTTCTCAATCAAATCGTACAGATTTTAAATTTACCAAACAACATCCTTGGCATCGAATACTGTAAAGCATTGCTCCGTTTAGATAGTTCCATCCGGCCGGTCACTTTGAAACGCCAGGGAATGAGATATCATGATACCGTGCTAAATGAACAGTTCACTTCTGCTCCGGAGCATTTTGCATCTGCATCTGCGATTCGAAATGCCCTGAAATCGGATTCAAAAATTAACGGAGTCCTAAAGAAAGTTCCGAATGAAGCTGCATCAATTCTGGAAACTGCTGTTAATAAAAATGAATTTCTGCTGGAAGATGACTTTTCTCTTCTGTTGCAGTATTGTCTGTTAAACGAAACTCCTGAATCACTTATCAGCTATGCTGATATGTCAAAAGATCTTGCTGCCAGAATTTGCAATCAGATCAATCATTTTAAAAATTTCACACAGTTCACAGAACTTCTGAAAACCAAAGAACTGACTTATACCAGAATTCAGCGCGCTTTGCTCCATACCATCCTGAAGATAAGAGAACAACCAAAAGAAATTCCATATGCACGTGTCCTGGGATTCAGAAAATCTTCTTCCCCTCTGCTTAAAGAAATCAAGCAGCATACAACTATCCCTGTCATCACGAAAGCTGCCGATGCCTCGGGAATTCTTTCAGCAGACGGACAGAAAATATGGAATGATAATCTGAGAGCTTCCAATATCTACGAAAGTATTCTGGCTCAGAAAACAGGGCGTCCTTTTGTTCATGAATATCAAAAACAGCTGGTCCTTTTATAGGGCCAGCTGTCCTTTTATTCTGACAGAATCAGATTTTATCTTAAATCCAAAACATTATTTCACTTTGACTGCTTTAGCTGCAGAATAAGGGGAGAATACGTCTACACCAGCTTCATTTGCTTTTACGGCACGAACTTTGTAGTAGTATTTTTTGCCTTTCTTAGCAGTTTTATCTGTATATTTTACAGTAGATCCTTTTGTAATCTCAGCAATCTTAGTATATCCGGAACCTTTCTTTGTAGAACGATAAACAACATATCCTGCTGCACCATCTACTTTCTGCCACTTCAGGTTTACTTTACCTTTAGAGCTCTTGCCGGATGTAATCTTAGTCTTGCCGATCGTTGTGTTGGAAACAGATGCTGTTGCTGCTGCGCTGCATCCACTTGTGATTACATCATCTTCATCGTCATCATATTTATTATCTGATGGTTTCCAGTTGTATGTTGTGCCATTCTTGCATGCAACTACATAGTAATAGTATTTTACACCTGCCTGCGGGCCGTCATGCCATAAATCTGCAAAAAACTGCAAGAAAAAAAGACCTTCCAACGAATAGTCGAAAAGTCTTTCTCTCACATTCTGCTTAATCATAAAGCATTTAATCGGACAGCAGGATACGGTCATTATCGAGTGCTTTACCAGCGCCACTTCTGAATTTTTCCAGAAGTCCCTCTACTGTCATATTTTTCTTTTCTTCGCCTCCGATATCAAGCACAATATTACCGGAGTCCATCATCAGGATACGGTTACCAAGTTCAATCGCAGACTGCATATTGTGTGTGATCATCAGACAGGTAAGCTGATGTTCTTCTACGATCCGTCTGGTAAGATTCAGAACTTTTTCTGCTGTGCCAGGATCAAGTGCTGCTGTATGTTCATCCAAAAGAAGAAGTTTCGGCGGATTCATTGTCGCCATCAGAAGTGTCAGCGCCTGTCTCTGTCCACCGGAAAGAAGCCCTACCGGATGGCTCATCCGTTCTTCAAGACCAATATCCAGTTTCTTCAATTCTTCACGAAAGCGTTCTTTTTCCTGACGAGTCGTATGTGAAAGCCATCCTCCCTTACCTGCTGCAAGCGCAAGATTTTCTTCAATCGTCATGCCCGGTGCAGTTCCACGCATCGGATCCTGATAAAGCCGTCCAATGCTTCTTGCACGTGCATGCTGCGGCATAAATGTGATATCTTTGTTATCTAGTTCGATCGAGCCTGTATCGGTCAGGAAATCTCCGCAGATTGCATTGAATAACGTGGACTTTCCAGCACCATTGGAGCCAATGATCGTTGCAAAATCTCCCTGTTTCAGTTCCAGAGATAAATCCTCAATTGCTTTTTTCTCGTTTACTGTTCCCGGATTAAATGTCTTGGAAATATGGCTGATTTTTAACATGAATCATCTGCCTCCTTTTGTATGTGTCATTCTTCTTCGAATCTGTGGCCACTGTTTCTTAAGATATGGACCAGATATTGCAAGAACAACAATGACAGAGGATACCAGTTTCAACATAAATGCCGGCATATTAAACCGAAGTGCAATCGTATATACAAGGCGGAAGATAAATGAACCAAGAACCATTCCCACTGCTCTTACAAAGATTCCACCACGTCCCAGAATCGTACCTCCGATCAGCAGAGATGCCAGTGCAATCGTTACCATACCCTGGCCAATATTGATATCTACAGATTTCTGTGACTGGGACAAAAGACATCCGGAAAGTGCTGTAAATGCATTTGCTACGCAAAGACCAATTACCGTTGTAAACACCGGATTGATCGAAGATGATTTTACCATGTCTGAATTATTTCCAGTTGCCCTGATTGCAAGACCAAGTCTTGTTTTCAGGAAAAATACCAGAAATATGATCACGAGGATCACTGCGATCGCTGCAATTATAATATCCTCTCTTCCCTTCAGCAAAGTTCCGGCAAGTGTATCTTTCATCATGGTAAACACGGTGGTCGTCCGGTTCATATTAATAAGAGAAGAACCTCCCATCACTGCAATATTCACCGAATACAATGCAGTGTTAACAATGATTCCGGCAAGCAGACTGTCCACTCCAAGTTTGGTCTGCAGAATAGCCGTTACAAATCCAGATGTCACACCGGCTGCCATTGCTGCTGCAATAGACAGAAAAGGATGCCCGCTCACAGCTACTACGGCTCCTACAGCAGCGCCAAAAGTAAAGCAGCCGTCTGTAGAAAGATCGCAGACATTCAGCATAGAATAACTAAGAAACAGAGCAAGAACTGTCAAAGAACAGATCAGTCCAAGCTTCAGGGCAGTCTCTCCAAGGGAGAGCATAGTTGCAATCGTCACAGTAAATTCCTCCAGTTAATGTTTATTTTGCTTCTACATCATCAAAGCTTTCAGCAGTTGTGATTTCATTTACCTGTGTGCAGAGAGGCTCAAATGCTTTCTTTACAGTATCAAAATCAAGACCGAGAGCTTCACATGTTTCTGTGTTTACTGTTGCAGTACCATTGTCAAATGTTTCAACTGCAGTTTCTGATGGTTTTGCTCCATCTACCAGAATATCAGCAATCATATCAGCTGTTTTCTGTCCAAGATTCGCATAGTCAACACCATATCCCACAAATGCTCCGTTCAGCGCAAAGGAGTCAGCTCCTGTATAGTGCGGAATTCCGGCTTCGATGAATTTCTCATAAATAGAAAGTTCTGCTGTCATGATAGTATTGTCAGTAGGTGTAAATACGGCATCTACGCCATCAGCGATCAGTGCTTCTGCTGCAAGCTGTACTTCGTCTGTTGTCGTTCCGGTACGCTCTACATATTCAATTCCCTGTTCATCCAGGTAATCTTTTGCTTCCTGGATCGCTGTTGTGGATGAATCCTGTCCAACATCATACAGAAGACCGATTTTTTTTACATCCGGGTTCTGCGCCTGGATCAGTTTCATAATAGAAGAAGTATCCAGATAATCACTGGTTCCTGTGATGTTTGCACCAGGAGCTTCCAGAGAATCTACAAGTCCGGAACCAACTGGATCAGATACTGCGGAGAAAACAACCGGTGTGTCAGTTCCTTCTGTTGCAGACTGCATACGCATTGCCACCGGTGTAGCCACGCCTACCATCAGATCTACATTGTCAGCCTGAAAATCAGAAATGATCTGTTCCATAACGCTGGCATCTGCATTACAGTTATCATAAGATACGTCAAATGTAACCCCTTTTTCTTCACCGATTTCTTCCAGGCGGGACTGAATATTATCTACAATCTGATTTAAAGAAGCATCATCCACATAATTACAGATACCTACTTTAAAATCATCTGCCATTACCGGACAGGTCATCATCATAGTTGCTGTTACTGCTGCTGCGATTACTAACATTCTTTTTTTCATAGTCTTTTTCCTCTCTTTTCTGCATTTTATGTGTTTCTACATTTCATGTTCCATGAGAAAAAAAGAACCGTCCCAAGCTATGCTTGAGACGGTAATAATTTCTTATTATCGCGGTACCACTCAAATTGACGTATCGTCCACTTTCTCATGTACAAACATACACTCCTGATTGATAACGGGTTCGGTTCCCGTCAGCGCCTACTCTTCAGATTAAAATTTCGGGCTGCCCTCGGAAGGCCATTCAATAATCTGTTTCATACAGGCTTACACCAACACCTGCTCTCTGGAATGATACGAAATTATTTACTCTTCTTCCTCATCGGTTTTGTTGTTTTATACTTTACCACAGGAAATCATTGCTGTCAATCATTTTTTAGAAAAGTATCCGCTGGTTTCTGAAAACTCAATGCCAGGGAAAGAGAATCTACGAAACCATTCTTCGCTAATATAGAAGGATCATATTTCCACAGCTGCACTTCTGCCTGTGTTTCTGCATTCAGAAGTTCTTTACTTCCCGATAGATGAAATATTTTTTTATTCACTGCATAGCACGGAACTTCTTCTTCCGCGTCTTTTCCGATACGGATAAGTGCCGAATTGCCCGAAAGGAAACGCTCTGAAATATCTGTTTCCTCTTCCAGTTCCTTTTTACTTATAAATACAGTTTCTGCTACAGGAGTACTCAAAGCATCTTCCAGCTGCTGCAGGATCACATTTCGTTCTTCTGTTCCTTTCAGATATTTCTGCACACCGGTTTTGCCGGTTTCAAACAAACCAGTCTCCTCCAGCTGGCGAAACGCACGCGTTACAGTCATCGCTGAACAGCCAAGTATTTTTACCATATCATTCATGTAAAGACAATTTTCCTGCTGATAATACCAGTAGAAGAGCAGTAGCTGTGTAAAGGGCTGAAACGTATCCGAAGTCTTGATTTCCTTTATATATTTTTCCTGAAGATATATTCCCATAAACGGCAGATAAAGCTGGATTCCTACTACAATAAAAGGAAGATGTGCATGAATAAAAGCATCTCTGTGATAACAATCCATCTTATCAAAAACAAACACAACCGGCAGTGATTCCTCCATCTGAATTCGCCGGATCTGCTTTTTAAGCGAACCAATCTGATTCAGCTTTTTCTTCGGACTGAGAAAAATACAGCGAATATCATCAAGCTCCGCAAGTCGCATATCGTAGCGCTCTGTAATATAAAACGGCAGTTCCAGTTCACCTTTCCAGTGGTGAAACTGCACCGATATTCCCAGTATTTTTTCTATATAGCTTTTTATTTGTTCATTCATTTTCTTATTAGTGAAGTCTCCTTTATATCCTTTAAAATCAATATATAACATTATTTTTCATTTTTATCATATATTATGTTATAGCATAATTGTTATGTTAAATAAAGTATTTTCAGTAATCTTCTAAACTTTCAATAAAAAAACGTTTAGAATTACATCAAAGGATGATAAGACAAAAAAAATCCCCGGGGCTCTGCTTCTCCCCAGGGAAATACGTTTTAAAATCAGTTCTTAAAGCTATGGATTGGTGCCGGAATACGTCCGCCACGTTCTACAAATGCATCACAGGAGAACTGATTCACTGGCATGATCGGTGCATATCCCAGCAGTCCGCCAAACTCTACTGTCTCGCCTACTCCCTTACCAATTACAGGAATCAGTCTGACAGCTGTTGTCTTCTGATTGATCATACCGATTGCAGATTCATCTGCAATAATTCCTGCAATAGTAGATGCTTTTGTGTCACCCGGTATAGCAATCATGTCAAGCCCTACAGAGCAGACACAAGTCATAGCTTCCAGTTTTTCCAGTGTCAGCGCACCAAGATTTACCGAATCAATCATTCCCTGGTCTTCACTGACCGGAATAAATGCACCGCTTAAACCTCCAACTGCCTGTGCCGCCATAACACCGCCTTTTTTAACCTGATCGTTCAAAAGCGCAAGTGCTGCAGTTGTTCCTGGTGCTCCTACTCTTTCAAGCCCGATTTCTTCAAGGATCTCTGCTACGCTGTCGCCAATTGCCGGTGTCGGTGCAAGAGAGAGATCAACAATTCCAAACGGTACACCCAGGCGTTTAGATGCTTCCTGTGCTACCAGCTGACCTACACGGGTAACTTTAAATGCAGTACGTTTAATCATTTCGCATAAAGTCTGGAAATCAGCACCACGTACGGATTCCAAAGCTGTTTTTACAACTCCCGGACCACTTACGCCTACATTAATGATGCAGTCAGCTTCTGTAATTCCATGGAAAGCACCAGCCATAAACGGGTTATCATCTGGCGCATTACAGAACACAACAAGTTTCGCACATCCAAGGGAATCCTGTTCTTTGGATGCCTCTGCAGTTTCCAGGACAATCTCACCCATCAGTTTCACCGCATCCATATTAATACCTGTCTTGGTAGAACCAACATTTACAGAGCTGCAGACACGTTCTGTTACTGCCAGAGCCTGTGGAATGGAACGGATCAAAAGTTCTTCTGCCGGAGTCATCCCCTTGCTGACAAGGGCTGAATAACCTCCAATAAAATTTACACCAATAGTCTTTGCTGCCTTATCCAAAGTCTTTGCAACAGAGACAAAATCTTCTGTAGAATGGCATGCAACTCCACCAATCAGTGCAATTGGTGTGACAGAAACTCGTTTATTTACAACCGGAATACCAAATTCTGCTGCAATCTCATCACCTGTAGCAACCAGATCTTTTGCTTTCGTTGTAATCTTATTGTAGATTTTTTCATTCATAGTATCCAGGTCGCTGTCAATGCAGTCCAGAAGGCTGATTCCCATGGTAATGGTACGCACATCCAGATTTTCCTGCTCAATCATTTTGTTTGTCTCATTAACTTCAAAAATATTGATCATGTCAACTCTCCTTTTCGGTAAGATACGATTAAATACGATGCATTACATTGAAGATATCTTCGTGCTGACAGCGGATCACTACGCCGATCTTATCGCCGATTTCAGAAAGTTCTTTAGAGAGAGCCGCGGCATCTTTGTCAGATTTACTGGTATCTGCAACCATCATCATGTTAAAATACCCCTGTACGATAGTCTGGGAAATATCCAGAATGTTTACATTGTTGTCTGCAAGATATGTACATACTTTTGCAATAATTCCTACGGTGTCATTTCCTACTACTGTAATGATTGTTTTTTTCATGACTTTTTTCCTTTCTGTTATACGGTAACTACATCCGAAACAAAGTCCCGTTTCGCCACCTGAATTCTGAAATCTTTTGATTTGTAAGGGTTGTCTCCCAGTGTTACCTCTGAACAAACAGTTTCATAAGCCAGTTCTTCATAGTTGTTTTCTCTGCTTAGATGTCCCAGAAAAATTGCTTTCAGATTATCATGCAGCAGCCTGCACAACAATCTGCCTGCATTTTCATTGGACAAATGCCCTCTGTCTCCCAGAATACGCTGTTTCAGATAATATGGATATTTACCCACCTGCAACATACGAATATCATGATTTGCTTCCAGAAGAAGCGCATCCAGTCCCTGCAGATTCTCAATAATATAATCATTATATTTTCCAAGATCCGTCGCAATTCCCACAGAATGTCCCTCATGTTCCAGCCGATAACCAACTGGCTGAGCCGCATCATGTGGAATCGTAAATGGGTTTACCTTCAGATCATTGATCATAAATGGTTCGTCTTCCTGAATTTCATGAAAAATCCCCTCTGGAATCTTTCCAAGTGCATTGGTACGCACCATGGCATCCACGGTTCCGGCGGTAGCATAGATTGGAATGCCGTATTTTCTTGAGATCACGCCAAGCCCTTTAATATGATCCGAATGTTCATGTGTGATCAAAATGCCATCAAGGTCACGTCCGGTAAGCTCCAGACTATTCAAGCCAGTTTCCATTTTCTTACCGCTGATCCCGATATCTACCAGTACATGTGTATTGTCAGATCCTACATAGATACAGTTTCCGCTGCTGCCACTGGCAATACTGCAAAATCTCATAATAATTTAATCCCCTCTTCTATCTGTTTCCAGGTTGTCTTCAAATCTCCATTATTTATAATAACATAATCCGAATGTTTCCTGAAAAATTCTTCAGAGCCCTGTCGGGCGATGATACTCTCAGCTTTTTCTCTTGTATAGCCACGGCTGTCCATCAAACGCTGAATACGGATTTCTGCATCCGTATGAATATACCAGACATTGTTACAAAATTCCTCATAATGTTCTTCCAGAAGAAGTGCTGCCTCTATCACAAGCAATCTGCAACCTGCCTGTCTCTGTTTTCGGATTTCCTCTAAAATATATGTTTTGACAGCAGGATGAATAATAGCATCAAGACTTTGACGCATTAACTCATTACCAAATACTACATCAGAAACCTGCTTTCGGTCAATAGTTTTATCGTTTTTTATTATTTGTCTGCCAAATAATGCAATTACATGCTCATAGCAGAGTCCACCTGGTTCCATAACCAGATGTCCAATCTTATCTGCCTGAATCACATACGCATCATATTTCTGACTTAAGTAATCCAGAATCGTACTTTTGCCGGCGCCCACACCGCCGGTAATTCCTATGATTTTCATTTGTTACGCCTCATTATTTTGCTTCATACCAGCTGTTTCCTTCATGCATATCGACATCCAGTTCTACAGAAAGATGTACAGCTCCCTTCATTTCCTCTTCAAGGATGCGGGATACTGTTTCCACTTCCTCCTTCTTTGTTTCGATCAGAAGCTCATCATGCACCTGAAGAACCAGTCTGGACTGCAGTCCTTCTTCTTTCAGGCGCTGATATACCCGATTCATCGCGATTTTGATAATATCAGCGGCTGTGCCCTGAATCGGCGAATTCATCGCCACACGCTCTCCAAAAGATCTCTGCATAAAGTTACCGGATTTCAGTTCCGGAATCGGTCTGCGGCGTCCAAGCATTGTAGAAACATACCCCTTTTCTTTTCCATCCGCTACAAGTCCATCAAGAAATACTTTGATCTTTGGATAAGTTTCAAAATATTTTTCGATATATTCAGCAGCTTCTTTTCGTGTGATACTCAGATCCTGACTCAGGCCAAAAGAGCTGATGCCATACACGATTCCGAAGTTAACTGCTTTGGCATTTCTTCGCTGCAGATCTGTAACCTCATCAAACGGTACATGAAATACTTGTGATGCAGTCAGTCTGTGGATATCTTCCGCCTCTCTGTATGCCTGAATCAGTTTCTCATCGCCTGACATATGTGCCAACACACGAAGTTCGATCTGTGAATAATCTGCATCCAGAAATACATACCCATCTTCCGGCACAAAAACTTTGCGGATCAGACGTCCAAGCTCCATACGCACTGGAATATTCTGCAGGTTCGGTTCTGTGCTGCTGATACGCCCGGTCGCTGTAATCGTCTGATTAAAAGTAGAATGAATTCTGCCATCCGCTTCAATCACTGCACTTAGACCATCTGCATAAGTAGATTTCAGCTTGGTAAGCTGTCTGTATTCCAGAATATCATTAACGATTGGCTGCTCTGGCGCAAGTTTTTCCAAAATATCAGCAGCTGTAGAATAGCCCGTCTTTGTTTTTCTTCCACCAGGGATACCCATTTTTTCAAAAAGAATCACGCCAAGTTGTTTAGGAGAATTGATATTAAACTCTCCTCCAGCCTGTTCATAGATCAGCTTTTCAAGTTCTGCGATACGAACTTGGAGTTTCTCTCCATAAGATTTAAGTTCCTCGCCTTTGACACGAATCCCCCATTTTTCCATAGAATCCAGTGTAAAGATTAATGGAAGTTCAATTTCTCTGTAAACATTCCACATTTCTGTTTCTTTTAAGGCATTTTCAATCGGTTCTCTGGTTGCATATGCCGTATAAGCCAAATGACACGCATAAGACATCAATCCATCAGAGGATTTTTCCCAGGCTGCCTTTAGAGAATCTTTGCCGAGCAGATCCGTTCGCGTCGGAAGTAAGGCTCCATCAAGATATTCTCTTGCAATATCGTCAAATGTATAAGAAGATTTTAATGGATTCAGAAGATATACTGCCACACCTGTATCAAATACATGGCCTGCATCCTCGAGTCCAACGTGTTTCAACATAGATTTTACATCTATGGAACAGAGAATTGTACTGTCAGCGATTTCCTTCAATGCTGCACAAATATAATCACCGGTAAGCAATCCCTCAACCGGAACATAATAAATTTCTCCTTTGGTAAGAGCTATTCCAAGGCCATATACGCCTTCTTTATCAGAAAGCAATGCCACACCGATATAATTTTTCTCAGCAGCTTTCTTAAACAGTGCTTCTGCGCCTCCAAGATCACTGCAGGTAAAAAAATTCTGCTCAATCGTGTTCTCCGGTACAGCTGAAGTATCAAATCTTCCAAGAAGATTTTTAAATTCCAGCTGTTTACAGAGCTGATACGCTTCCGGAGTATAAAGATTCCCAAGTCTCGCCTCTTCATATACATATTCCAGCGGACTTTCTGTATTGATCGTAGCAAGTGCCTTGCTAAGTTCTGCAAGATCATAATGCTCTCTCAACGATTCCCGGGCTTTATTTGGTTTTATTTCTTCCAGATGTACATAGGCATTTTCAATTGTTCCAAACTCAACGATCATTTTGGTTGCCGTCTTTTCACCAACGCCTGGAATTCCCGGAATATTATCTGCCGAATCTCCCATCAAAGCCTTTAATTCTATAATCTGTGGCGGTGTTACCTGATATTTTTCAAGGACTTCTGCTGCATGAAAATTTTCGATAGTTGTCTTTCCTCTTGAGGTTTTTGGCAGACGAATCATAACTTTTTCTGTTGCCAGCTGAAGAAGATCTCTATCACCTGACAGGATTGTAACATCCATTCCTTCTTTTTCACTTCTGACAGCCAGAGTTCCCAAAAGGTCATCTGCCTCATATCCTGCTTTTGAAACAATTTTTATTCCCATTGCCGTAAGCATTTCCTTCATCAACGGAACCTGCTCTCTAAGTTCCTCCGGCATTGGTTTACGTGTTCCCTTATATGCTTCGTACATCTTATGGCGGAAGGTAGGCTCATGAAGATCAAAAGCAACTGTCAGATACTGCGGTTTCTCCTCCTCCAGGATACGAAAAAGGATATTTAAAAAGCCATAAACCGCACCTGTATGTTTTCCCTCTGCATTGGTCAGATCCGGAAGTCCATAAAAAGCGCGGTTCAGAATACTGTGTCCGTCTATCAATAATATCTTTTCACTCAAAATAATATCCTCCTGTATCATGTTATAAAAAATGCGTTACTTCCATTACAAGAAATACAACAAATGATGCAGCCGCGATCACTACTGCCATAAAAAAAATCACAGACAAAAAATGCAGCCATCTTTTCTGGCGGATATATCTGCGTGATCGACGGATGTCCTGTTCCAGAAGTTCCCGAAAATCAAGGACCGTACCATCTTCCTTCTCATCCAGCTGCTGAATTGCCTCATGAACGATAAAATATGTCTCCAACTCATCATAACAGGAAGAACAATGCTCTATATGATCCAGAAATTCTTCCAGTTCGTCTGTGGACAATGTATGCTTGATATATCTGGCAACCAGTGTTTCTGCCTGTCTGCAGTCAATACCTGACAACGTTCTTCCTCCTTTTTTCAATATCATATTACTGAAAAGATTATAATTTCACTGTTTTGTAGTATAACACAAAAAGAGACGTTTCACAATGAGAAACGTCTCTTTCGTACAGCTGCTGTTCATAGTAATTCACATGGCAATATTATATCTTATCGGTTTCCTCTTCGGAAGTTTTCAAAGTATCTTCTACCACTAGTGTAGGAGTTTCGAGAATCTTCATAAATTCTTCTCCGGTAATCGTCTCATGCTCATACAGATACTGCGCAAGTTCATGGAGTTTGCCGATATTATCCTGAAGAATCTTCAGCGCTTTTTCATGCTGTTTGCGAACAAGTTCCACAACTTTTTTATCCAGCATTGTCTGTGTTTCAAAAGAGCATGTCAGGCTGGAATCACCACCCAGATATTGATTGCTGACACTTTCCATCGCAACCATATCAAAATCATCACTCATGCCATAACGCGAGATCATGGCTCTGGCAATCTTTGTTGCCTGCTCAATGTCATTGGAAGCACCTGTTGTGATCGAATGAAAAATCAGTTCCTCTGCAGCACGACCGCCCGTAAATGTTGCTATCTTATTTTCCAGTTCTTCTTTACTCATCAGATAATGTTCTCCATCATCTACCTGCATCGTATATCCAAGAGCACCGGAAGTACGTGGTATAATCGTAATTTTGTGTACCGGTGCAGATTCTGTCTGTTTAGCTGCTACCAAAGCGTGTCCGATTTCATGATAAGATACGATCAGTTTTTCTTTATTAGAAAGAACACGGTTTTTCTTTTGATATCCGGCAATTACAACTTCAATACTTTCTTCAAAATCTGCCTGTGTGGCAAATTTACGTCCATCACGTACTGCACGAAGCGCCGCTTCATTGACAATATTGGCAAGTTCAGCTCCGGAAGCGCCGGCAGCAGCCTTCGCTATATCATCAAAACGAACGGTATCTGCAATCTTGATTTTCTTTGCATGTACCTTCAAAATCTCCTCACGGCCCTGAAGATCCGGAAGTTCTACCGGAATTCGTCTGTCAAAACGTCCCGGACGAAGAAGTGCAGGGTCAAGAGAATCCGGACGGTTTGTTGCCGCAAGAATTACCACGCCTTTGGATCCATCAAAGCCATCCATTTCTGTAAGGAGCTGATTCAAAGTCTGTTCACGTTCATCATTGCCACCTGTAAATCCAGCTCCATCACGTTTCTTACCAATTGTATCAATCTCATCAATAAATACAATACATGGTGCTTTTTCATTTGCCTGTTTAAAAAGATCACGTACTTTGGCCGCGCCCATACCAACAAACATTTCTACAAACTCAGATCCCGAAATAGAGAAAAACGGAACTTCAGCTTCACCTGCAACTGCCTTGGCAAGAAGAGTCTTACCTGTTCCAGGAGGACCCACAAGCAGTGCACCCTTTGGCATAGACGCCCCAATTTCTGTATACTTCTGCGGATTATGCAAATAATCAACGATCTCCGTCAGAAGATCTTTTGCCTCATCTTCACCTGCAACATCAGAAAATTTAATTCCTGTAGAAGATTTCACGTATACCTTGGCATTACTTTTGCCAAAAGACATTGCACCACCAGGGCCGCCACCCATAGATGACATTATCTTCTTACTCAGCCAGCGACCAATAAAAATAAAGATCACGATTGGTACTACATAGCTGAGAAGCAGTGTCATCAGTATAGAAGGACTTTCCGGAAGAACTTCATCCATTGTTACCCCTGCATCCAACAGGCGATTAACCAGATCAGAGTCATCCATCTTGACAGTTTTACACAGAACCATATTCCCGGAATTACTGTCTTTCATCTCATAATATATATAATTTTCTTCTACTGTAGCCTTTGTTACATTCCCATCTTCAACATTTTCAATAAACGTAGAATAGTCCGTCTTCTGCACGCTTCGTTCCTGTACGGCCGGAACAACCAGCATATTCAGAAGAACGATGATAACACCTGCAATGATATAATATACATACATAGGTATTTTCTCTGGTTTTTTGTTCCCAAACTTCATTTATCTTTTGTCCTCCAAATCTTCGAAAGTCCCGGTATTTAGTATCTCCGGATTCTTTCAAAATCATTTATGTCATGTACCATATCATTTTTCTTTCCAAGATTCAATGTCCATTCTATGAAATTTTATAAACTTTTCATAAAAAAGCTACAATGTTGATAATCAAAAAAGCTCTCTGATTATCAGAGAGCCTGAGTTAAGTGCCGCTGGCCGGACTCGAACCGGCACGGTTTCCCGCTTGATTTTGAGTCAAGTGCGTCTGCCAATTCCGCCACAGCGGCAAATGAACCGAAAATTATAATATCATAATTCTCAGTCCATTGCAAGCATTTTAGATAGAAATACAAATATTTTTATTTGTTTTTATTTATAAAGTCTGTCTTCATCTTCAAGTATTTTTTCATAAATCGGGAAACAGTCAAATGTCGCAAAATAATCTCTTGGAGTTTCCGCACGACGGATCATATCAAAAGTTCCATCCTCATGAAGAAGAATTTCTGCAGATTTCAGTTTGCCATTGTAGTTATATCCCATGGCAAATCCATGTGCACCTGTATCATGGATAACAAGAAGATCTCCCATATCAATCTTTGGAAGATAACGGTCAATTGCAAATTTATCATTATTCTCACAAAGAGAACCTGTAATATCATAAAGATGATCACATGGCTGATCTTCCTTGCCCATAACTGTAATATGATGATAAGCTCCATACATTGCCGGACGCATAAGGTTTACCGCACATGCATCTACACCGATGTATTCTTTGTGTGTATGTTTCTCATGAATTGCTTTTGTAACAAGGCATCCATAAGGTCCCATCATGAAACGCCCAAGTTCCGTATAGATAGCAACATCTCCCATTCCTGCCGGAACAAGAACCTCTTCGTATACTTTACGAACGCCCTCTCCAATCACACGAATGTCATTCGGTGTCTGGTCCGGTCTGTATGGAATACCGATTCCACCGGAAAGATTAATAAATCCGATATGTGCTCCTGTTTCTTTCTGAAGCTTTACTGCAAGTTCAAACATGACTTTGGCGAGCATCGGATAATATTCATTCGTTACTGTATTGCTGGCAAGAAATGCATGAATACCGAAATTCTCTGCTCCTTTTGCTTTCAGAGTGCGAAATGCTTCAAAAATCTGCTCCGTTGTCATTCCATATTTAGCATCTCCCGGGTTATCCATAATATCATTGCTGATTTTAAAGACTCCGCCTGGATTATAACGGCAACTGATCGTCTTCGGAATATATCCGACCGCTTTTTCAACTGCTTTAATATGGGTAATATCATCCAGATTGATAATGCCACCGATTTCATTTGCATAACGGAATTCTGCTTCTGGTGTATCATTAGAAGAAAACATGATATCACCTTTTTTGCAGCCGATTGCTTTGGACAGCATCAGTTCTGTCATAGAAGAACAGTCACATCCACAGCCATATTCCTGAAGGATCTGAATCAAATACGGATTCGGAGTTGCTTTTACTGCAAAAAATTCTTTAAATCCTTTATTCCATGCAAAAGCTTCTTTCAATGCTTTTGCATTTTCGCGAATTCCTTTTTCATCATAAAGATGAAAAGGTGTCGGATATTTTTCAGTGATTTCCTGAAGCTTTTCCAAAGTTACAAACGGCTTTTTTTTCATATTTTTATCTCCTCGTTATATTGGCATTATTTCACATGCTGGTGTGTAAACAGATGATCCTGGCAGTACTCATAATTACCATTGCATTTGGAACAGAAACGAAATTCCAGATTCGGATCATCCTTCTCTGTACGACCACAAATTGCACATTTATGTTTGGTAATGCCACCTGTTGCCAGATTTACTCTGCTCTGTGCCATTGCCTTCTTAAACTCTCTGCGTCGGTGTACCTCTTTAGGATTATACCGATACATGTTTCTGTTACTGAAAAAGAACAGAACAAAATTCAAGAGAGATGCAAGGATCGGAACAGCCATAACCCACAGACCAACTCTTACATATGAAATCATATTATAAACAATGATCGCGCCATATACCCATGCCATCCATTTCATTTTGATCGGAATCACAAACCACAGAAGGATCTGCATATCCGGATAGCATGCCGCATAAGCAAGAAATACAGAAAGACTGACATAATAGGTCGTAAAAACACTTCCACCGATCATATAAGTCATTCCATCGATCACAACAAAACCACCTGTCACAAAATAAGTGATAAACGCTGCGATCAAAACAAAGAGAAGCCCGGAAAATATATACAATGTATACCGGAAGCTTCCCCAGGTACGCTCAAGAGAGGTACCGATCGGATAATAAAAGAACAGAATAGAAATCGCAAACAATAGGAAATTACCGGTGCTTGGTGGATAGATCACCCAGGTGACCAGACGCCAGATCTGTCCCTGCAGAATCTTGGAAACATCCAGACTCATCATACTGAGCAGCGATGGATTCATATAAGTGAGCAAATACCCTATCACATAACAGATAATAATATACACTGTCAGATTCGGTATTCCACCATGTCTTCCAAATTTGCGTTCCAGTTTATCGATCCAATTCATAAAATCACTTCTTCTCCTTTTTCAGTTAATAAGTACTGTTCGGAAAGATGAATACCTGCCTTATCAAAAATATTTCTTTTTTGACAGGAAAAGTGCTGCAATGATACTGGCCGCAATAGAGACCAGAATTACGATCAGAAATCCCCAAATCGTACTGGAGAAAGGCATTCCGGACGGTGCCAGGTTCATTCCATATGCACTAAAGATAATCGTCGGAATACTCATAACGATCGTGATCACAGACAAAATTTTCATAACATCATTCAGGTTATTGGATATAACAGATGCAAACGCATCCATCATACTCTGCAGGATACCGCTGTATATATTCGCCATCTCAATCGCCTGTGTATTCTCAATGATAACATCTTCAAGAAGTTCTGTATCTTCAGGATATTTCTTAATGCTCTCCAGCTTGATCAGCTTCTCGAGCACCGCTTCATTTGATCTCAGTGAAGTAGTAAAATACACCAGAGATTTTTCCAGTTCCAAAAGCTCGATCAGTTCCTGATTTCGCGGAGAAAAATGAAGTTTTTCCTCAACCTGTTCACTTTTCTTGTCAATAATACGCAGATAACGCAGATACATGCTGGAATTACGATACAGTATCTGAAGAATAAAACGTGTCTTCATATAAGTAAAGAAATTACGCACACGTCCCTCCATAAATCTGGTAAGAACCTGTGTATCTTCCAGACATACCGTAAAAATCATCTTATCTGTGACTATAATACCCAGCGGAATCGTACCATACCAGTCCTTGTCATTTCGTTCCTCGATCATAGGAACATCAACCAGGATCAGAGTGTAATTATCCTCCACCTCAATACGTGACCGTTCCTCCTCATCCAGAGGAGCTCTCAGATCATCGACCTCTATCTGAAACTGCTCGGATATCTCAAAGATTTCTGTTGCCGTAGGATTTGTAAGGGCAACCCAGCAGCCATCCTGAGGTTCCTGAATTTCATGAATTGCTCCGTCTGATGTACGAAACATCCTAACCACGATTACACTCCCCTTCCACTCTCATTTTAGGTCATATGGATATATTATAAAATGTGACAGGATTTTTGTCAATTCCAACGGAATTGTATTCACAAAAAATTTACTCAATTTATGTTTTAAAGTGGTATAGTGTAAATTGTAGACTTTCTTTATTTAATATGTTAAGATGGACTACAGTAATAAGGGAGGACTCAATAAGACTTATGAATAAATCCAGCTTTGGTACACATTTCACTGTAACTACCTGGGGGGAATCTCATGGAAAAGCGCTTGGTGCTGTTGTGGACGGCTGCCCGGCAGGACTTTCTCTCTGTGAAGAAGACATCCAAAAATTTCTCGACAGACGCAAACCCGGTCAGAGCCGCTACACAACTGCACGTAAAGAGGGCGATCTTGTCGAAATCCTTTCCGGCATTTTTGAGGGAAAAACTACCGGTACCCCAATTTCATTAATAGTCCGCAACACTGACCAGCGTTCCAGAGATTACGGCAATATCGCGCTTTCCTATCGTCCCGGACACGCAGATTATACTTTTGATGCCAAATACGGTTTTCGTGATTATCGAGGCGGCGGCCGCTCTTCCGGTCGGGAAACTATCGGGCGTGTGGCATCAGGTGCAATTGCCTCCAAAATTCTGGAAACTTTAGGGATTTCTTTCTGTACTTATACAAAATCCATCGGACCTGTTTCCATCAAAAAATTTGATTCAGAAGAAATCAACAATAATGCATTTTATATGCCAGATGCGGATGCCGCTGCCAGGGCAGGTACATATCTGGAGAAATGTATGAAAAGCCAGGACAGTGCCGGTGGTGTTGTAGAGTGTCGTATCACAGGTGTCCCAGCAGGTCTTGGAAGCCCTGTCTTCGAAAAACTTGATGCAGTACTTGCCCAGGCAGTTATGTCTGTCGGTGCTGTTAAAGCTGTCGAAATCGGTGACGGTACAGAAGTTGCACATATGAACGGTTCCGATGATAATGATGGATTTCATTTTGAAAACGGGCAAATCAGCAAAACAAGCAATCACGCCGGTGGCATCATGGGTGGTATCAGTGATGGAAGCGAGATCATTCTCCGTGTTTATATCAAACCAACCCCTTCCATTAGCCAGCCACAGGAAACAACTACATGCAACGGCAAAAATATTTCTCTTGAAATTCATGGACGTCACGATCCAGTCATCGTACCAAGGGCAGTTGTCGTTATTGAATCTATGTGTGCGCTTGCAATTACAGATGCACTTTTTGCCAATATGACTTCCCGTCTGGACTATATTCAGAAATTTTACACAAAATAAATCAGACAGAGTCGCTTCTATAACGCAAAAAAGATCCTGCAGTCATAACTGCGGGATCTTTACATTTACAAATATATATGAGAAAAATCACTCCTGCTCAGCTTCTGCATCAGCTAAAGGTTCAACAGCATCAAAGTCCTGTGGTACCGGCCACATATGAATACTGTTTGGAGTTTCAATTTTATGTGGTTTATCATTCATCACAATAATATTCTTCTCATAATCCACTTTGAATGTTGTGATTGTATTACTTGCATGGTTCGCAACAGCAATATGCTGATTGTCAGGGAAGATTACTATATCCTTCGGATAATCACCGCTGATCGGCAGAGTGAACTTTTTCTCCAGAAGTCCGGTTTCTGCATCAATCTCATACATGGAGACTGTGTTTTCACCAGCTGTTGTGCAGAAAAGATGTTTGCCATCAGGAGCAAGTGCCAGACCGGAAGCCGCATTGTGAATCGCATCCTTGTCATGTTGCTTACTCAATGTAGAAACACTCTGCAGAAGTTCAAATTCCGGATTGTTTCCACTTCCATCATAACTGTAAACTTTAATCTCATTACTTAATTCGAACAGAATATATGCATACTTTCCATCAGCACTGAAACGAATGATTCTTGGTCCGCTCTCTCTCGGGCAGCGAAGAATATCTACTAATTCCAGTTTATGGCGTCTTTTGTTGATCCGATAGATCTTAACCTGATCAATTCCATTGTCAACTGCACAAAGATATTTATTATCCGGTGTCGGACGTACACAGTTTACATGTGGACGGAAGTTACGCTCTGCGACACTTCCAAGTCCTTTATGAAATACACCATCCATAATACGGCCAAGACTTCCATCTTTATGTGTATGTACAACCGTTACTTTGCCATCGTGATATCCCGCAACATAAAGATAACGACCGTCCACATCTGTAGCAAGGAAACAGCCTCTCATGCCGTCAATTCCTACACTGTTAATTCGAACAAGGTCTCCGTTCTCGTCACGTTTGAATACCGCAACACCCTCGTCCTCAATAGAATACAGATACTTACCGTTTTTGGAAACTGCTGTGTGAGATGCATTGCTGACGTTAACTTCGCTTCGTTCGATCAGTTTACCATTCTCCACATCTACATCATAAACCTGAATGCCCTTACTGGTACCATAAGTGTATGTACCCACATAGGCCACATATTTCTTGTTCCCCATTATACTGCCTCCTAAAATTCGATGAATATGTGCGAAAGCTCTATCCGCATTTGGTGTCCTAATTATAGCACAATTCATTTGCAAGAACAAGTTGACATTCTCTGTTGAATGTGTATTTTCTTACGTACTTTACATAAAGTAATTTCGGATCTTGGCAAGTGTATCTTCAAGTACTTCATCGGAATGCGCTGTTGAAAGGAACATTGCTTCAAATTGAGAAGGTGCCAGATGGATTCCCTGTTTCAGCATGGCTAGGAAATAATCTGCAAATGCTTTTGTATCAGAAGACTTGGCTGAAGTATAATCCACCACTTCTTCTTTTGCAAAAAACAGGCTTCCCAGAGAAGAAACATGATTTACATGATATTCACTTCCTGCCTCTTTCAGGATCTCTTCAATTCCTCCATACAGTTTCTGGCCTTTTTCTTCCAGATCCTTATATACTTCCTGATGTTCATACAGATATTTCAGCTGTGTAAGTCCTGCTGCCATTGCAATCGGATTTCCACTTAAAGTACCAGCCTGATATACCGGACCTGCAGGAGAAACCATTTCCATGATTTCTCTTCTTCCGCCATATGCTCCCACCGGCATACCCGCACCTATGATCTTGCCGTAAGTCACCATATCCGGTGTTACGCCAAAATATTCAGCGGCACCACCAAATGCCAGACGAAATCCTGTAATAACCTCATCAAAGATCAACAGTGTTCCATGCTGATCGCACAAAGTACGAAGGCCTTCCAGAAAACCTTTTTTCGGAGCAACCACACCCATGTTGGCAGCTACCGGTTCAACAATCACCGCTGCAACCTGTCCTTTTGCCTGCTCCAAAAGAGCTTTTACACTGTCAAGATCATTATAGACCGCGGTCATCGTATCCTGGGTACATCCCTTTGGTACACCGGCGCTGTCTGGAACCCCACTCGTCATCACACCAGAACCGGCACTTACCAGCAGCGCATCACTGTGTCCATGGTAACATCCGGCAAATTTAATGATTTTGTCCCTTCCTGTATAGCCTCTGGCTGCACGGATCGCACTCATAACTGCTTCTGTACCGGAATTTACCATACGTACCATTTCCACATGTGGAAGATGCTCACAGATAAATTCTGCCATTTCCACTTCAATCTCTGTAGCACATCCAAAGCTCAAGCCTTCCGCACATGCTTTTACCACTGCCTCCCGGATTTCTGGAAAATTATGTCCAAGGATCATTGGTCCCCAGGAGTCAATATAATCAACATAACAGTTATCATCTACATCATAAATATGGCATCCATCCGCACGTTTGATAAATCTCGGTGCCATTCCAATTGCACCATAAGCTCTTACCGGACTGTTAACCCCTCCCGGAATTCTTTTGACCGCCCGTTCAAATAATTCTTCTGATCTTCCCATTATCCAATTCTCCCTTCATCAATAAAACGCGCAAGTTCTTTTGCATAATAGGTAAGATATATATTCACACCTGCTCTGTATGCACTTGCTGCCATTTCGCAGACGATTTTTTCTTCATCGATCCAGCCCATTTTAGCGGCAGCCTTGACCATGGCATATTCACCGCTGACACTGTACGCTGCGATCGGTACATTGGTTGCTTTTGATACTTCTGAAACCATATCAAGATAAGACATTGCCGGCTTGATCATAATAATATCTGCACCTTCTTCAATATCTGTCAGTGCCTCTTTCATTCCTTCACGACGATTATGGTAATCCATCTGGTAACTTTTACGGTCTCCAAAAGATGGTGCAGAACCTGCCGCATCACGAAACGGGCCATAAAAAGCCGATGCATATTTGACCGCATAAGACATGATTGGTGTTTCTTTATGTCCTGCTTTATCCAGGCACTCACGGATTGCACGCACACGGCCATCCATCATATCGGAAGGCGCCACCATATCAGCACCTGCCTCTACATGAGAGAGTGCTGTCTTTGCAAGCAGATCTAACGTCGCATCATTTTCAACCTCATGTCCGCAGAGCACACCACAATGGCCATGAGAAGTATATTCACACATACATACATCTGTAATATAGTAAAGATCCGGGAACTGTCTTCTGGCCTCTCTCAGTGCTTTCTGAACAATTCCGTATTCGTCATATGCGCCACTGCCCACTTCATCTTTATGATCTGGAATACCGAAAAGCATGATGCTGCTGACTCCTGCTTTCTGCAGACGTTCCAGTTCATATGGAAGACGATCCACACTGTAACGGTACTGTCCCTCCATAGACGGAATTTCCTCTTCAATTCCAGTACCTTCTTTTACAAAAAGCGGATAGATCAGCGATGATTTATCAATTCTTGTTTCTCTTACCATTTTACGTAATGTTTCACTTCCACGAAGTCTTCTTGGTCTCTGAATCAGATCCATTTTAATGCACCTCTTCCTTATTTGTTTACCTTATCTGTTTTTTATTTTAACAACCAGTTCTACAAGCGAATCAATGGTTGCTTTTTCTGACATATATGTCTGCATTCCATAATTGTCTGCCGCAGCTTTTGTCTGTTTTCCAATGCATGCCGCAGTAACTTTGGAGTAATCCAAAAGCCCGGTACTCTCTACAAATCCTTTTACAGTAGATGCGCTTGTAAATACTACACAATCTATGGAATCACTTTCAATTTCCCTGTCAATATGAATCAGACTGCTTTTCTCATATACTGTATCATAGGTTGGAATATCACTGACCTGTCCGCCTTGTTCCTTAAGAATCTTTACAAGCTTCTGATTGCCTTTTCTCGCCCTCGGCAGAAGAATCTTCTCTCCTCCCTGAAGTTTCACTGCCAGTGCTTCGCCAAGTGATTCGCCATCATAAACTTCCGGAATCAGATTAACAAGAATGCCCCTGTCTTCCAGAACTTTTGCCGTGCCCTGACCGATTGCAGCAATCTGTGCTCCTGCCAGGCTGCGAATATCTTTATGTGCTTTTTTCAGCTCATCAAAAAAGATTTCCACTCCGGTCGGACTGGTAAATACGATCCACTGGTAAGAGGAAATTTCCTCAAATGCATGAACAAGTGTACTCTGATCTTCAAGCGGAACTGTTCGAATTGATGGAAGTTCCAGAACTTCCGCGCCCCTTCTGCGCAATTCCTCCGCGGTTCGTGAACTACGCCCCTTTGGACGGGTTACAAGAACTTTCCATCCTGCAAGAGGAAGTTTTTCATACCAGCCAAATTCATCTGCAAGTCTGCATACCTTTCCGACAACAATAATCGCCGGTGTTTCTATTCCCTGGCGATCTACTTCCTCCTTCAGAGTTGCTACGGTTGCCACCACCCTCTTTTGATCTGCCGTAGTTCCCTTTTGGAGAACGGCCGCCGGCATAGCCGGATCCATTCCAGCTTCAAGTAAGCCAAAACAAATATCTGACAGTGCCGCAATACCCATCAGAAATACCAGAGTTCCCTTTGTATTGACCAGAGCTTTAAAATCTATATCGTATTCCTTTCCGGCACGTCTGTGTCCGGTAATAATATGCACAGATGAGCAAAAATCCCTGTGCGTTACCGGAATTCCATTATATGCAGGAACTGCAATGGATGAAGTCACACCTGGAACGATTTCATAGGGAATACCATTTACTGTCAGAAGTTCCAGTTCTTCTCCACCCCTTCCAAAAAGAAACGGGTCTCCTCCTTTCAGGCGAACCACGCGCTGACCTTTCTGCGCTTCTTCAAGCAATACCTGATTGATCTGTTCCTGTGGCATCGTATGCTTATCAGCACGTTTTCCTACATCGATCAGACGAGCCGTGGTCGGCACTTTTGCAAGGACCCCCTGCCCCACCAGGCTGTCATATACCACGACCTCCGCCTGCTGAAGCACTTCCATACCTTTCAGTGTGAAAAGCCCGATATCACCCGGTCCGGCTCCCACAAGCCACACTTTTCCTTTTTTCATACTGGCTCTCCTCCTGTATATTTGTCGTTCTCCTGTTCTTCATGCTCACGTTTCATTTGTTCGGCCAGACACATACCCAGGCGGGCCGCTTCTGTCTTTGGTCCTCGGATACTGTCTTTAAAATATCTGCCATCTTTTTCCCTGTAATAAAGTCCTCGAAGAAACAGCTCCTCACCTTCCACAATACCAAATGCAGCAACCGGTGAGGAACAGCCTCCGTCCAGATATCTGACAAAAGCTCTTTCTGCAGTGCCTGCTATCCATGCATCCTCGTCCTTATATCCACTCAGATATTCATATTTCAGGCCTTTATGTCCCTGTACGGCAAGAATCCCCTGTCCGGCTGCCGGAAGAATCTCATCTGCTGAAAAATAACGATGAATTCTTTTTTCCAGGCCCAGACGCTTCAGGCCTGCTGCCGCAAGGATCAGCCCCGCATATTCTCCTGCATCCAGCTTACGCAGTCTTGTCTGAAGATTTCCCCTGATACTTTTCACTTTCATATCCGGATAAATTGTTTGCAGCTGCAAAGTGCGACGAAGACTGGAACAGCCCAGAGGTTTCAAAGGATCCAGGCTGGCTGCACCCTCCGGCAGCACCAGAACATCTCTCGGATCCTCTCTTCTGGAAAAAGCAAGCAGTGGCAGGTCTTCCGGAACTTCCATCGGCATGTCTTTCAGACTGTGCACAGACAGCATTGTTCTGCCTTCCAGCAATGCCTTGTCCAGTTCTTTTACAAAAAGGCCTTTTCCGCCAACTTTGTCAAGTGTCCGGTCAAGGATTTTGTCTCCAGTTGTTTTCATTGTAAGAATTTCAACATCCAGTCCCGGATGCTGTTCTTTTATGTAATCACGTACCATCTCACTCTGTAAAACAGCAAGACGGCTCTCTCTACTTCCGATAATAACTTTATTCTTCGCTGTTGTCTGTATCATCTGATGCCTCCATTGCTTCCTGAATTGCCAGGCGGACTTTTTTGGCTCTGCTGTGATCCAGGCCACTGGCGGTAATTCCGATCACAACTTCATCTTTCATATAAATACCCGGGAAATAGAAATCGCATTTACTCTTATCGTCTGCAACATTGACATAAATTCCCTCTTCTTTACAGACACGGTATATCTCATCGTTTAATTTCCAGTCGTTTGTAGCTGCGATCACCATATATGCCATATCAAAATCTGACCTTTTTACCGGACGTGTAATCAGATTGACATAACCGGTTTTGCCAAGTTCCTGCAGCTCCATAGTCGATTTCGGTGCAATTGCCGTAATATTTCTTGTAAACTGCAGCAATGTCCTTATTCTCCTGGTCGCAATATTTCCGCCACCAACTACAACAATCTTTTTATCGGACAGATCAATAAACATCGGAAAATATCGTTTATTCTTCATATACTTTCTCCAATCCTGCCACACATTCCAGAAAAGCTTCCTGATTCAGGCTGTCTCTGAGCCCAAAGATCATTTTATTGACAACTTTTCCTGCTGCGGTATCCACTGCCTCGAGAAGCTGCACTCTGTCTTCTTCCTGCATAGGTGTCTTTTTGAGTATCTTTTCAATACGGAGATTCAGATCCTGAACAGCCTCTGCCTTAATCTCCTGAATTCTCGGAATTACATCTCTTCCATCCAGCCACTGAAAAAATTCAGCCATCTGTTCTTCTACGATTGCAGCTGCCCTGACCAGACTCTCATTGGCTTCCGGTGACAGTTTTTCTGTATGGAAGCTGTCCATATCATAAAGCGTAATATTTTCTTTTCTGCCCAGAGATGGTTCAATGTCTCTCGGAACCGCAAGATCCAAAAGCAAAAGTGGCTTCCGGATTGTAATGTCCCGGAACAATTCTTCCCGCAAAGTAAAATTCGGACTGGCGGTCGCACTGACTACAATATCGCAGTTTGGCAAAAAGTTCATACGTTCTCCATAATGAATGCGGCTGCATCCTATCGGAATACTCACCATACCACTGCGGTACTGACGGACAGTTACCGTTACATTTGCCCCTGCATCCCGCAAAGTCTGCGCTGCAACTTTTCCCATTTCACCATTTCCGATCACCATGCAGATTTTTCCATGCATATCATATCCCTGCTCTTTCAGGTGACTGACCGCCTGATGGATAACCGATGGATTTCCATGTGCAAGTGGTGCTTCTGTCTTGATTTTCTTTCCGGCTGTAACAGCCATGCGAAAAAGGACTTCCAGTATACTATCTGTCGTAAAATGTTCCCTTGCAAGGTTCAGTGCATCTTTAATCTGCGTCAGGATCTGATCTTCACCCAGAATCTGAGATTTCAGTCCTCCTGCCAGATAAAAAAGATGTTCTGCAGCCTCACGGTCTGTTCTTGAAACAAAATAAGATTCATAAGAATCATCCTGTATATTTTTAAGCTGGCAAAGGCACTGGTAAAGAGAAAGTTCCTGGTCGTCTTCGTGGCTTGCCCAAATTTCAAGACGATTGCAGGTTGAAAGTATGATACAGCCATGGATTCCTGCTGTCTCTTTGAGTTTTTCCATTGCTTCACCGGCATTTTTCTTTGTAAACGCAAACAAAGCCCGGATATCTACGGGCGCTCTGTCATGATCGATGCCTATCATGGATATTGTCATGATATGTAATTCTCCTTTGTTGATGTATGATACCCTTTCCTGAACGAAATCCACCCCTGTCTGAGGTGGATTTTCAGGAAAAAATACTGTTTTTATGATAGACTTTTCATGCTGGATTGTCAATGGAATTGAATGGATTTACTCGACATTTTTAGTTGCGATGATGGCGACACCTGTATGCGCAACATCTTTAAGGATCACATCTCCGATATGCACAGGTGCAGAAACAGTAACATTTTTAAGTGCATGAATACAGTCAAAAATTTTATCTTTTGGAATATCGCTCTGTGTTTTGACAGATACCATATTTTCAACACCACCAGATACGTGAACAGTTGTTGTTACAATACGAGTCGGATCTGTTACCTCCTTCTTTCCATATATTGCACCTCTTTTACAGGTATTTCCTTCTACACTTAATACGGTTCCATTTTCTATTTTCACTGTAAGCGGGCAGCCCATTGGACAGCCAATGCATGTCAGATTTCTCGTCTCCATACTCTATGCCTCCTCAATTTTAAGTGTGATTTTATCTGCATATGGATATCCCAGCAGCTGTTCTTTTGTCAGTTTGATCTGTTCCATCTCACCAGGTGCCACTACCGGACGTTTTCTGTGGATAATTCTCTCTTTACCTAAATAACAGCTGATATAACAGTTTTTATATACTCCGCCGACGCGGAAACGAACTGTCAGCTCTTTTGCCATATGTTCTATGCGAATCACGGAAGGAACCGTATATCTTACTCCTGCTTCTGGCACCAAAAGTATTTCTCGTGCATCTTTATAGGATTCACCTGCATTCTCTTTTCTCCGAACATACATGGATGCATTCCGTCCGGCAGCTGCAGCCTCTTCCGATACAAAATCCACCAGATCATGAACATGAAGCACATTTCCACATGCAAAAACACCTTCCATGTTTGTTTCCAGGCTTTCATTTACCCTTGGGCCTGAAGTGACCGGATTCAGTTCAACTCCCATTCCACGTGAAATTTCATTTTCCGGAATCAAACCAACCGAAAGAAGCAGCGTATCACATTCATATTCTTCCTCTGTTCCAGGAATTGGCTTACCTGACTTGTCTACTTCTGCAAGAGTAATACCCTCCACTCTTTCTTTTCCTTTTATATCGATTACAGTATGGCTAAGTTTCAGCGGAATTCCAAAATCATCCAGACACTGTACAATATTTCGCTTCAATCCGCCGGAATATGGCATCAGTTCTGCAACAACTTGTACTTCTGCACCTTCCAGAGTCATTCTTCTTGCCATGATCAGACCAATATCACCTGATCCAAGAATCACAACTTTGCGTCCTGGAAGATATCCCTCAATGTTAACAAGACGCTGTGCAGTTCCTGCCGAAAAAATGCCTGCCGGACGGTATCCCGGAATATTAAGTGCTCCCCGGGAACGTTCTCTGCATCCCATTGCAAGAATCACTGCTTTTGCCTGGATCTGAAACATACCGTCTTCACGGTTCATTGCCGTTACAACCTTGTCGGCACTGATATCCATGACCATAGTATGTAATTTATACTCTATTCCCAATTCAATAACTTGTGTGATAAAACGTCCTGCATATTCCGGTCCTGTCAGTTCTTCCTGAAATGTATGAAGACCAAATCCATTGTGAATACACTGATTCAGAATTCCTCCGAGTTCCTTGTCTCTTTCAAGAATCAAAATACTTTCTGTTCCATTCTTTCGTGCTGCAACAGCTGCCGACAATCCTGCCGGGCCACCACCAATGATTACAATATCATATGTTTTCATTTATTTCCCTCCTGAAATGAATCTTTATTTACGCCTTCAATGATTCTGGAATCTCCGCCACATTTTGTAATTTTTCCAATTGGAGTTTCAAGTTCTCTCGCAAGAATTTCCATTGTTCTCGGTGAACAGAAGCCTGCCTGACATCGTCCCATGCCTGCTCTGGTACGTCGTTTGACACCATCAAGGGATCTGGCTCCAACAGGTCTTTTGATCGCATCAATAATTTCCCCTTCGCTTACCATTTCACATCGGCAAATAATATTTCCATAAGCCGGATTGCGACGAATATATTCGTTTCTCTCTTCAAGCGACATTGCATTCAGGTCAGCAATACCTTTTCTTGTTGATACAAAGTTTTCTTTTTCTTTCAGGTCATATTTTTTCTTAAGAATATCTGCAACCATTTCTCCGATTGCCGGTGCACTGGATAATCCCGGGGATTCAATTCCGGCACAGTCTATAAAATCTTTTTCCGTTTCTCCAATAATAAAATCATCTCCGTCTTCATGGGCTCGAAGACCTGCAAAAGATGTGATCACCTGTCTTGTCGGAATATTTCTGACGCTGTTGGAGGATTTGATAAATACCTGATCCAGCCCATCTCTTGTTGTATTTGTTCCTTCTTTATTTTCAATATCCTGTGCAGTTGGACCAATCAGCAGATTTCCATGAACAGTAGGCGTAACCAGAACACCTTTGCCAAATTTTCCCGGGAGTGCAAAAACTGTATGACTCACATGGCTGCCCGCACTTTTGTCAAGGAGACAGTATTCACCTTTACGTGGTATAATATGAATTTTCTTTTCGCTGACCATATTATGAAAACGATCAGCATAGACTCCAGCTGCATTAATAATACATTTTGTTTCATAAGTACCACTGGTTGTTTCAATTTTCCAGTTCTCTGTACCAGAAGAAATCCGTGAAATGTTTAATACTTCTGTATCAAAACGAAACTCCACTCCATTGACACAGGCATTTTCCGCAAAAGCAATTGTCATATTAAACGGACACACAATTCCACCGGTTGGCGCGTACAGAGCTGCGTACACATTTTCAGACACATTTGGTTCCATCTCCAGCACTTCATCATGATTCAAAATCCGAAGCTTCTTTACCCCATTTGTAATTCCTTTTTCATAAAGCTTCTGTAGATTTGGATAGTCTTTTTCGTCCAGACATAGCACAAGTGAACCATTCCGTTTAAATGGAAAATCCAGTTTTTCAGCCAGTTCTCCAATCAGCAGATTTCCTCTTACATTTAATTTTGCTTTCAAAGTTCCCGGTTCTGCATCGTAACCGGCATGGATGATCGCACTGTTTGCTTTGGAAGTTCCACAACATACATCTTCCTCTCTTTCCAGTACACAGGTTTTTATCTGATAACGGGACAGTTCTCTTGCAACTGCCGTACCGGTAACTCCAGCACCAATAATGATCACATCATATTTTTCCATTTTTATTTTCCTCCTCATTGTTGAATTCTATATAAGAAAAAGCCCGACAAATAAACCCATGTATCATGGATCTAATGTCAGGCTCTCTTCTCTCATGCCATCATATATTTTTATTTTTGTAATCAGTTTTCTTCATCACGTGCCCATCCGTAGGCATATTTGACTGCTTTCTCCCATCCACAAATGCGTTTACTTCGCGCTTCATCTGTGATCTCTGGGATAAAGGTCTTATCAATTGCCCAATTCTGAAGGACTTCTTCCTTGCTGGTCCAGTATTTGACAGCAAGCCCTGCCAGATAAGCAGCACCCATGGCCGTTGTCTCTACGCATCGTGGACGATTGACCGGAGCGTTAATGATATCTGCCTGCGTCTGCATCAAAAAGTCATTCGCACTGGCTCCTCCATCTACCTTAAGTGAAGCCAGTTGAATACCGGAATCTGCTCTCATGGACTGCAGCACATCATTTACCTGATATGCAAGAGAGTCCAGCGTCGCACGGATGATGTGATATTTATTTACCCCACGGGTAATTCCAACGATCGTCCCCCTCGCATACTGATCCCAGTGTGGAGCTCCCAACCCGGTAAAAGCTGGCACAACATAACAACCATTTGTATCTTTGACTTTCTTTGCCATATATTCCGAATCCTCAGCAGAATCAATCAGACGCATTTCATCTCGAAGCCACTGGATTGCAGCTCCTGCAACAAAAATCGAACCTTCCAACGCATAATTCACTTTGCCATCCAGGCCCCAGGCAATTGTCGTAACCAGGCCATTTTCAGAAAAAACAGGTTTCTCCCCCGTATTCATCAGAAGAAAGCAGCCGGTACCATATGTATTTTTTGCTTCGCCTGGCTGGAAACAAGTCTGTCCGAACAATGCAGACTGCTGGTCTCCTGCAGCTCCTGCAATCGGAATTGGTCCTCCCAGGAAAGAAGGATCTGCCGTACCATAAATACAACTGGACGGTTTTGGTGTCGGAAGCATAGATTTGGGGATATTCAGTTCTTCAAGTATTTCATCATCCCACTGCAGCGTATTGATATTAAACAACATTGTTCGGGATGCGTTGGAATAATCTGTAATATGTACTGCACCCTTGGTCAGTTTCCAGATCAGCCAGGTTTCGACTGTTCCGAAAAGAAGGTCTCCACGTTCTGCTTTTTCTCTGGCTCCCGGCACATTATCCAGAATCCATTTTACCTTAGTTGCTGAAAAATACGCATCGATCACCAGTCCGGTTTTCATACGGAATTTATCGGTGAGTCCCTTTGCTTTCAGAGAATCACAATACTCAGATGTCCTGCGGCACTGCCATACGATTGCATGATAGATTGGATCACCGGTGTTTTTATCCCAGACAATTGCGGTTTCACGCTGATTCGTAATACCAATTGCCGCAATATCGCGTGCCTCTGCTCCAATCATATTCATCGCTTCAACTGCTACACCAAGCATGCTTGCCCAGATTTCATCCGCATCATGCTCTACCCAGCCTGGCTTCGGAAAATACTGGTGAAATTCACGCTGTGCCACGCTGCACATTTCTCCTTTTTCGTTAAATAAGATACAACGATTGCTGGTTGTCCCCGCATCCAGCGCCATAATATATTTCATATAAAAACCTCCCTTTTAAAAGTGTATTCGAATTACAAATTCCACACTTTATGATTGGTTGAAGAGACGGCTGTCGCTCCGGCAGTAAGAGTTCCCATCACGGATTCTTTGTCAGTGATCAGACCTCCGGCGATCACAGGCACTTTGATTTCAGCACACAGTCTATGTATAACTTTTGGCATTGCACCTGGAAGAACTTCAATGAAATCAGGATGTACACTGTGCTGCTGTGAAAGAATATTCTCGTATGCCATCGAATCCAAAAGGAAATAACGAAGTACCGTATACATAGAAAGTTCTCTGGCCTTTCGGACCAATGCCGGCTTTGTCGTAATGATTCCATCAGCTTCTGTATTATTCTTTAAAAATTCAACAGCAATTTCTCTTGTACTTAATCCTCCGATCAGGTCAACATGGATCATCGCAATCTTACCCGCTTCTTTAACCTTTTGTACAATGTCGGCAATAGAACAGATATCTCCAAATAAAATAAACACCACATGTATATCTGAAAGGCTGCAACACTTCTCCAGATCTTCCATATTTTTCACTGCTGCTATGATTGGGTTTTCTTCTACTGCCTCCCAGAATATACGTTCCATCTTAAGTTCCTTCCCCACTGTTCTTTGCAAAAAAAATGAGCACAAGTAAAACAGCGATCCACTGTTTCCAATATGCTCTCCTGTCTCGGCATGAATTATTTTTCATCTGAAATAAATATACCACAGATAATCAAAAAACACAATAAAAAAGAGGTTAAATCTTTTTTATTGTGTTTTTACAAAATTATCATTCTGTTTATTATACCGTTATGTATTATTATAATTTTTAATACACAAACCTATTAAGGAAGTACCCTTAAATTACCCAAAAGTTGTCCATACAAACAACCTTCCTGTATGTTTCAAATCTAAACCATTTATTGTGTACCTCAGAGCGTTTCTCTACCGTAACCTTTTTTGCTTCCGCAAGGAATTTTTCAAGATCCGCTCTGCTCTTCACAAGCAATGCCATTCCTCTCTCATCTACAACCGGAAGTCCCACATAACGATAGTCTTCAATCTTCTGAATATCTTCCACCTTGCCATCGCGGATCAAAACTGCTGCGCCATCCTCTACAGAAAGAATATCAAAATATTCTGGATATTTGAAGCTGTCCCCAACAGCCGGCACTTCGTCACCGACATGATAAGTCTTCTTATCAGAACCAGCTTTGGACATCATCGCATTTTCAAGATTAAAATAAAATTCTTCAAATACATAACCACCGACTTTGATGTCATCTTTCTGGAAATATGGTTTCTCTCCGTCATTTTCTACTGTTTCAAGCACACCACAGGCAGATGTCATATGGCTTACGCGGTCGATCAGAATCATCTCGCCAAGTGTCTTGTGTTTCTTAAACTCGTCAAGAACGATCTTCTCAGCCAGTTCGATCTCACACAGAGCAATCTCATTTTTCTCAATATGATCTGCTGAGATATGTTCACCTGTATTGACATCGATTTTATATTTAATGCTACGGATGAATCCAGGAATTCTCTTGGTTCCCAGTTTGACCAGATACTCTTTTCCAAGTGTCAGCTTACTGTCATCCATCCAGAGAAGTGTTGCAGTAAAGCTTTTTGCTACGGAGAGCCGGGCCTGGTCAGTGAGTACGCAGCCTCGGCTGACATCTACTTCTTTATCAAGCTGGATCGTTACTGCCTGTCCTGTCACTGCTTCCTCTACGGAAGTACTTCCGTTCAGAAGAGATTTTACCGTTGCAGTCTCATTGCTTGGAAGCGTGGTGATAGTCTGTCCGACTTTGATCTTACCACTTTCAATCTGTCCCTGAAAACCACGGAATTCGTGGTTAGGACGGCAGACTCTCTGAACCGGCATGTAGAATCCTGCTTCGCTCTCTGTCTCTGTCACATCGACTGTTTCCAGATGATCCAAAAGTGTTTTGCCTGTATACCAAGGCATGTTCTCAGATTTTACAGTTACATTGTCTCCTTCTGTTGCACTGACCGGAATGATCACAACATCCTGAAGTCCAAGATTTTCTGAAAGTTCATTGATGTCTTTTACAATCTCATTGAATCTTTCTTCGCTGTAGTCTACAAGGTCCATCTTGTTGACTGCAAATACAAAGTGATGGATTCCCATCAGGGCACAGATACGGCTGTGGCGTCTTGTCTGTACCAGAACACCCTGTTTTGCATCGACAAGGATGATTGCAAGCTGTGCAAAAGAAGCACCAACTGCCATGTTTCTTGTATATTCTTCATGTCCCGGTGTATCTGCAACGATGAAGCTTCTCTTATCTGTTGTAAAATAGCGATAGGCAACATCAATAGTGATGCCCTGTTCTCTCTCTGCCATCAGACCATCCAGAAGAAGTGAATAGTCGATCGCACCGCCTCTGGATCCTACCTTACTGTCAAGGATCAGGGCTTTTTCCTGGTCTGCATAAAGCAGCTTAGAATCGTAAAGTACATGTCCGATCAGTGTAGATTTTCCATCATCCACACTACCGCAGGTAATAAATTTCAGTAAACCACTCATCTAGAAGTACCCCTCTCTCTTTCTCTTTTCCATGCTGGCTGCACCGCCGTCAGAATCAATGATTCGGCTGGTTCTCTCAGATTCAACAGAACTTAATGTCTCATCGATGATCGCATCAAGGGTATCTGCATCAGAAAGGATACCGCCGGTCAGTGGATAACAGCCCAGGGTACGGAAACGGACTTTTTTCATTTCCGGTTTCTCGCCAGGTTTGAGACGCATACGGTCATCATCCACCATAATGATGTTTCCGTCACGATATACTACCGGACGCTCTTTTGCAAAGTAAAGAGGCACGATCGGAATATTTTCTCTTTTTATGTACTGCCAGATATCTTTCTCTGTCCAGTTGGAGATTGGGAAAACACGGATACTCTCGCCTTTGTTGATCTCTGTATTGTAAAGTTTCCACATCTCCGGTCTCTGGTTCTTCGGATCCCAGGCGTGGTTTTCATTACGGAAAGAAAAGATCCTCTCTTTGGCACGGCTCTTTTCCTCATCACGACGGCCGCCTCCGAATGCTGCGGTAAATCCGTATTTGTTGAGGGCCTGCTTCAAAGCCTGTGTTTTCATGATATCAGTATAAGCGGATCCGTTGTCAAATGGGTTGATTCCCTGCTTCACACCGTCCTCATTGATATATTCCAGCATTTCGATTCCAAGATCTTTTGCTGTCTTGTCACGAAACTCGATCATTTCCTTGAATTTCCAGGTTGTATTTACATGTAAAAACGGGAAAGGTGGTTTTTCCGGATAAAAGGCTTTCAGTGCGAGATGAAGCATCACTGAGCTGTCTTTTCCAATGGAATAAAGCATAACAGGTTTTTCGCATTCTGCTGCCACTTCCCGGATAATATATATTGCTTCTGCTTCCAGTTCATCTAAATGTGATAATCCGCTCATAGTTCTACTCCTGTACTAATATTTATTGGAATTTCGCCGGTCAACGCTGATGACCAGTTCACTGCCGTCAGATCTGGTGATGTTCCAGTTGAGGAGATCACCTTTCTGGGTAACATTCATGGTTCCACCCATACCACCGATATCTGCGCCAAGATAAAATTCAATGGCTCCTGCCTTACATTCTTTTACGCAGGAAACGCAGCCCCAGCAGTTTTTCGGGTATTTCATGACTGCTTTTCTGTCTATGATCTGAATCAGGGTACCAGGACATACTTCCTGACATTTACCGCAGCCGACACATCGCTCTTCACGAATTCGTATGCTCATAAGTATCCCCCTTTACCAGATCCCGGAACAGAATACGGATCTTTCCGTCTTCCATTCTGGAATTTACATATTTTTCAAACTTCTGGTCTGTTTCCGGATAATCTAGATTCTCATTGAAAGAATGCCATCTGGTTTCTTTTCTATTCTTAAGATGCTCGATCAGCACCTGACAGACAAGAAGTCTTTCTTTTAATTCGTATGCAAAAAGAAGTTCATGCATATCTTCTGCACCGACCTGATCTGCCAGTTCACTTAATCTTGTAATTTTTTCTTCTGCAAGATTTAACTGTTTCTCATTGAACTGATAGTTGCTGGCGATTCCACCTGCATATTCGTCCATGACTTTCTGCATGGCTTCTTCCAGTTCGTCGATGGTAAACAGACCGTTTTCTCCATTGCGGATCTTTTCGTAGTCAGCAAGGATCATCTGTGCCTGTTTTTCGATTTCGGATGTTTCTTCACTGTGATCGTCTTTTAACTGTTCGATGATTGCGAGAGAGGCGATCTTGCCCTCTGCCAGAGCACCGGTTACATATTTCTGAGGACATCCGCCCGCCACATCACCGGCTGCATAAAGTCCGTGGATGGTAGTCTCTCTTCTGGTATCTACCCAGAATCCACTGGCTGTATGACCACCTACAATGTACGGTTCTGTTCCCTGGATCTCTACGTCCTGTTCGCTCGGCATCTTGCCGCTCTCGATCCATTTGAGGGTCTGGCTCGGTGCCATGTTCAGGTATGCTTTGAGAAGATCCTGATCCTGTTCGGATGTGATACCAGAAGTCTTAAGGTAACACGGGCCATGACCAAGCTGGTTTTCTTTGACGGTTCCATATACACGCTGGCTGGTAGTCAGACCATAAATATGCTCGTAGACTTCGCCTTTGGAGTTGACCTGCTTTGCCTGCACGCCCTGTGCGATGGTTCCTGTCGGAGCAATCGTATCTTTACAGCGAAGTGCGATAAAACGCATCTCAAAGGTTGTCATTTCTGCACCGGAACGGATTCCCATTGCGTATCCGGCTCCTGTGTTGAATGGCGGATACCACATTTTATGTCTGGAAAATCCCGGATTGTTTGGTTTGTAGAGACCGGCAGCTCCGCCTGTTGCGATCAGAACAGCTTTCGCATGGATCACATAGGCAGTTTCTTCCATGATGGAAAAACCGACAGCTCCGTAGACTCTTCCATTTTCCGTAAGAAGGTCTGTGATGTTTATGTAGTTGAGAACATCTACGTTTTCACTTTTATATACGGCATCCGCAAGAAGTGGTTTGAAGTTTTCGCCATTGATCTTAATGTTACGGTTTCCTCTTGCCACATAGTCTCCGTTTTCATCTTTAAGGATCACGAGACCAAGTTTTTCCATATCTGCCGTTACTTCGTTAAATTCTTCTGCGGCTGTCAGAAGGAGATCGTTTCTGACGATTCCTGCCGCATCTTTAGTTGCGTAATCTACGTAGTCCTGTGGTCGGCGGCCTTTTACAATATAGGCGTTGATCGCGTTGACACCTGCTGCAAGACAGCCGCTTCGTTTGATATTTGCCTTTTCTGCAACAAGAATGTTAAGTCCAGAGTTTCTGCTGATTGTGAGTGCGGCATAACAGCCTGCAGTTCCGCCGCCTATGATCAGGACATCTGTATGTAAGTGTTTTACCTGTAAGGGTTTGCTCATGGTTTTTTCTTCCTTACTTTATTCTGTGATCTCGATCTCGTGGATCGTGACATTTTTTTCTTTGTCGATTCCGAATGCTTTGAGTACCGGATCTCCTTCTTCCATAAGGGAGAGGATAAGGTATTCAATGGTCGGGTCAAATGCCAGGCGTTTGTCTTCTTCAGATGGGCGGGATGGGGATTCCGGATGGGAATGGAAGTTTCCGATGATCTTGTATCCGTTTGCTCTGGCATCTTTGAGGGCTGCAAGCTGCTCTTTGGGATCCATGGAAAAATGTTCTCTGCTGGCATCCACATTTGTGAGGAGATAGACCTTTGTGACGGTGATCTCCTCGTCTTCTTCTGTTCCTGCAAGGAGGCCGCAGGATTCATTTGGGAGGCCGGCGGTGCAGTGCTCCAGGATGGTGTTGTAGTCTGATTTCTTAAGATATAATTTCATAATATGAACTCCTCTAATAACTGCGTGTACACGATAAACAGTTCACCGAAGACACGCTCTCGCTGCCTTCGATGAAATATTTGATCACGCACACGTGAGGTTATATAAATTTACATATGCATATCGCACTCGACCTGCTCGTAATCAATCAGCTTCGTGATAGTAGGATGATCACCGCATACCGGGCAGTCATGGTTCTTTGGAAGTTTAATGGTACGGAAAGTCATAGACAGTGCATCATAGGTAAGAAGTCTTCCTGTGAGAAGTTCTCCTTTACCGATAATGTATTTGATTGCTTCCATTGCCTGAAGGCTTCCGATGACTCCACCCATAGCTCCGATAACGCCGGCCTGTTTACAAGTCGGTACTGCGTCCTTCGGCGGCGGATCTTTAAATACACATCTATAACATGGTCCTTCTCCTGGAACATAGGTCATAAGCTGGCCTTTGAAACGGATGATTCCTGCATGAGAGAATGGTTTCTGTGCCATGACACAGGCATCATTGATCAGGAATTTTGCCGGAAAGTTATCGGTTCCGTCAATAATAAAGTCGTAATCTTTGATGATATCCATGATATTCTCGGATGTGATGAACTTGCGGTATGTATTTACTTTGACATCCGGATTGATTGCCTGCATGGTTTCTTTTGCCGACTTTACTTTTGCTTTTCCAAGGTCTGCTGTTGTATGGATAACCTGTCTCTGAAGATTGGAAAGATCAACTTCATCCGCATCGGCAATTCCGATCGTTCCTACACCTGCTGCCGCCAGATACATAGCTGCCGGTGCTCCAAGTCCACCTGCCCCAATAATCAGTACACTGGCGTTCAGGAGTTTTTTCTGTCCTTTGGCACCAACCTCTTTGAGGATGATATGACGGGAATAACGCTCTAATTGTTCATTCGTAAATGCCATTATCTTGCTCCTCCTCCCATGAAGTACAGGAATTCGATTTCATCACCGTCTTTCACTTCTGTGGATTCAAAAGCTCCACTTTCTACGAATTCATCATTAATAGTTACTGTAACATACTGTGGTGTTTCTACATCCTCTTTCTCAATCAGTTCTTTAACTGTAAGTCCTTCCGGATATTCTTTCTTTTCTCCTGCTACTTTGATAAACATAATGATTATTCTCCTTTTATATATTTGATCACGCACACATAAACTTATTAAATAAACTTATCAAAGATATTCTTCAAACAGTGCTTCTACTTCTTCCTGTTCTTTCAGTCCGACTACTTTCCCCTTCTGTTCTCCGTTCACAAAACAGATCACCGTCGGAACAGACATAACCTTATATTGCTCAGCAAGTGCCTTATCATAATTTACGTTCACTTTGTAAATATAAACAGTATCCTCATGTTCATCTTCGATATCCCCAAGTATTCCTGCCATCTGTTTGCATGGAATACAGGTATCAGAGTAAAAATCAATGAGGACCGGCTTATCTGCTTTTAACACTTTTTCTTCGAAATTCTCTGCATTGATTCTGAGTGCCATATCATTCATCCTCTACTTTCTTAACGATCAGGGTAAATGTATCATCCCCATTGTCTTCCAGTTTCAGAATCTGATGTCCTTCTTCTTTAATACTTCTCGGAACATTCTGTACCGATTCTCCATTATTCATACGAACAGCAAGAATCTGTCCGTCATCAAGTTCCTCCAGCGCAACCTTTGCTTTTACAAATGTTACCGGACATACAACATCCGTAATATCTACGGTATCATCAATTTTATAATCAGCCATCATAAGCTCCTTTCAGTACTTCGTACAGTTTTTCTTCTCCAACTCGATCAATTGTAAATTTGAATCGCTCTCCTGCATTTGCATGATCTGCAAAAAACTGGATGGCTGCATCTGTCACACGGAACAGCTGCTCTTCAGAAGTGATCAGTGGAAGGAATTCTCTTCCCTTACTGATATGATTTCCAAAAGTACCACCAAACGATACAAGAAATGCCTCATTTACATCCCATGCATCTACCGGACAGGATTTTGCACATCTGCCACAATAGTTGCATTTTTCATTATCGATGATCAGTTTATCATCCTGGAAAGAAATTGCTTCTTCACGACATGCCTTTTCGCAGACACCACAATGAATACAGGTATCTTCTTTCCAGTTGATCTGTGCTGCTCCCTTGATTCCAACATCATTTTCTTCTGCTTTGAGGCAGTTGTTCTGACATCCCGTCACACCAAATTTAAACTTGTGAGGAAGTTCTCGTCCAAAATATCTTTCGTTTAATTTTACTGCGATGTCATAGCTGTTGATATTTCCACTTGGACAGACTGCATTGCCCTGACAGGCTGTTACTGTGCGGACTCTCGGTCCACAGACACCCGGACGACATCCACCTTTGGCAAGATCTGCTGTTACATCATCAATATCGTCTAATTTAATAAAAGGAATCTCAACTCCCTGTCTGGAAGTCAGATGAACATATCCATCTCCGTATTTTTCTGCAACTTCCGCAATCTTTTTGAGGTTCTCTGCCGTAAGAGCTCCACCAACGCAGGCAAGTCTGAGTGAAAAATTATTTTTCTGTTTCTGGCGCATAAATCCGCCTTTTTTTAAGGTTGCGTAATCAACTTTTGCCATTTTCGTCATCTCCTTCTATTACTCTTTTGAAATCTTCTTTCAAATCTTCTATATCTTCAATTCCGACACTGATTCGAATCATATCATCATAAACTCCTGAGAGTTCTTTTTCCTCCTGTGACAAATGAGCTGCTATCGTACTCGATGGATGAATCACTAGTGTCTTGGTATCTCCAATATTGGAAACCAGCCATGGAATTTTCAATTCATTTAATATCTGAAACGCTCTTTCTTTGCTTTCTGTTCTTAATGTAATGATTGCTCCAAATCCACCATGGAACTGTTTTGCCGCAATCTCATGATATGGATGTTCCTTAAGTCCCGGATAGGAAACCGTAATGCCGTGTCCTAATCCATTCAGAAACTCCGCCAGCCCCATGGCGTTACTACAGTGGCGCTGCATTCGAAGACCAAGTGTCTCAAGTCCCAGATTATTGAGAAAAGCATTCTGTGGTGCCAGACAGGCTCCCATGCTTCGAAACAATCCGTTTCGCAATTTAGCAAGATAAGCAAAAGGTCCAAACTTTTTGAATTTTTTCATTCCTGGATATTTATCTGCATCCCATTTAAACTTTCCGCCGCTTATCAGTATACCACTGATTGCATCACTGCTTCCATTGATATATTTAGAAGAGGAATGAATAACTACATCTGCTCCAAGTTTCAATGGATTGATCAGATAAGGTGTCGCTACTGTATTATCCACAAGAAATGGAATTCCATATTTATGTGCAATTTCTGCAACTCCCTGAATATCCGTGACATCCAGTTTCGGATTTCCGATTGTCTCAGCAAAAACAGCTCTGGTCTCAGGGGTGATTTCCGCCTCAAAAGCCTGCGGTGTATTGACTTTTACATAAGTTGTCGTAACACCATATACTTTCAGCTCATCCAGAAGTTCCACAGTTCCTCCATATAAGCCAGCTGCTGCAACAACATGGTCTCCTCTCTGAAGGACATTCATAAGAGCCATGCTAAGTGCCGCCATGCCGGAAGAACACGCCACACTTCCAATCCCGCCTTCAAGCTTTGCCATCCTTTTTTCAAAAGATTCTATCGTCGGGTTGTTGATTCTTGTGTAAGAATACCCAGCCATTTTATTTGAAAAGATTTTCTCAAGTTCCTCAGCTGTATCATGACGGAATGCACTGGACTGGTAGATCGGTACCTGTGTCGCACCGTGAGGATTGTTACCCTCTGTCCCATGAAGCAAAGTTGTATTAAAACCGTATTCTTTCATTCCTGTGCTCCTTTTTTCTTTTCATTTGTGTTGGTATTACTATATACCTATAAACATACCATGTCAATAGGTAATGTATGCTTTTTTCCATTTTTTCTATAAATTTACAATTTTAAACTTTATTCCGCAGAAAAAAAGAACAGCCACTGTACTTCTGACAGTTCTGTTCTCTTGATCCGACAGCTATTTTACTTATTCTGATCTGCCCTTTGTTCCGCGCTATTCATCAGATTACATAGTCTCCTGTATCTGTGCTCTGCTCCAGAAGGTCTTCCAAAGTAATTCCGTCAAAATATTCATTGAGCAGCTTATAGAAACCTTCCCACATCTGCAGTGTTTTGCAGGATGACGCTCTCTCGCACTGATTCGGATGATCATCCAGACAGGCAACCGGTGCCATTGAACCTTCCGTGATACGCAGGATACTTCCGATCGTATATTCAGCAGGAGTCCTGACCAGGCGATACCCTCCACCTTTTCCTCGAAGCGCTTTGACAAATTTCTGTTTGCTCAAGACAGAAACAATGGACTCGAGATATTTCTCAGAAATCTCCTGTCTTTTCGCAATGTCCATTAATGGAATATACTCTCCATTATTATGTTCTGCAAGATCCAGCATAACGCGGATCGCATAACGTCCTCTCGTTGATATCTTCATGAAATCCCCTCCATAAACCTATTATACCACAAGGTTATAGGGAAAACAAGTGTCAATCATCAGATTACAAGATAATCTTCTCTTGCAGAGCTGTTCTCCAGTGCATATACTTTGTTTTCTTTTATTACAAAAAGCCGCTGTACAAACACATCCACTTTTTCTCCCTGACGGACCAGGGGTTCATCCAGTCCTCTTCTTGCAGACAGCACAACTTCTCCAAGTTTCAGCTGAAGTTCAAAATAACTGCCTCTGAAGGCCACACGTTCAACATCTGCTTCCGATGCAGAACTTTTGTATTTCTGTACTTCATTTTTTCTGGTCACCTTTACAAACTCAGGACGTACAATTGCATATTCTGCACCCGGAATATCTTCAAAGTAATTGAAGACATGATAATCCCTGACTGTAGCCGCCTGTCCAAAAAAAGACGCACTAAAAGCAGTTTCAGGACTCTGATATACCTCTACCGGGCTGCCTTTCTGTTCAATATGTCCCCGGTTTGTAATAATGATCTCATCTGCCACTTCAATTGCCTCATCCTGGTCATGCGTAACAAAAATACTGGTGATCCCAAGTTTTTCAATCATATCCTTCAACCATGTACGAAGTTCCTGTCGGATTTTTGCATCAATCGCTGCAAACGGCTCATCCAACAGAAGAAGCTGCGGATTTGGTGCAAGAGCTCTCGCAAAAGCCACTCTCTGTCTCTGACCACCGGAAAGTTGACTTGGATATCTTTTTTCAAGTCCTTTCAGTCCGATCAGTTCAATCAATTCCGTTACTCTTTTTTTAATATAGGTTTTATCCGCTTTCTGTACTTTCAGACCAAATGCAATATTGTCATAAACTGTCATGTAACGAAATAACGCATAACTTTGAAATACAAATCCTATTCCACGTTCGCTTGCCGGTATATCATTCACTACTTTTCCGTCAATAATGATCTCCCCGCTGTCTGGCTGTTCCAGTCCCGCAATCATACGTAGTATTGTCGTTTTTCCACTTCCACTTGGTCCAAGCAGACCGATCAGTTTTCCCTTCTCAATCCCGAAGGAAACATGATCTGAAGCTTTATAGTCCCCAAAGGTTTTATTGATATCTTTTAATTCCACGTACATTATGCTTCCTCCTCTTTTTTGCCTTTATACTCCATGATGCTTCGAATGACCAGAAGAATAATTGCCATGATTACCAGAATTGATGATACAGCAAATGCCGGAACATACTGGAATTCATTAAATAAAATTTCTACATGCAGCGGCAATGTATTCGTCAGTCCCCTGAGATGACCTGACAGTACAGATACTGCGCCAAATTCCCCCATGGCTCTTGCAGTACAGAGTACGATTCCATACAACAGCGCCCATTTGATATGTGGAAATGTTATTTTTGAAAAAATCGTCCATCCTTTTGCTCCCATAAGTGCTGCTGCTTCTTCCTCATCCGTTCCAATCGACTCCAGTACTGGAAGCAGTTCACGAAAAACAAATGGAAATGTTACAAATACAGTAGCCAGAATGATTCCCGGAACAGCAAATACAATCTGGATATTTGCTTTTTGCAGATACGGGTAAAGAATGCTCTGTTTTCCAAATACAAGAAGATAGATCAGACCTGCAATGATTGGCGAAACCGTGACTGGTACATCGATCAGAGTCGTCAGAAATTTTTTCCCTTTAAACTGAAATCGCGTCACTGCCCAGGCTGCACATAAGCCCAAAACAGTGTTACATAATACCGCAATGACTGTTGCTTTTAACGTCAGCATCAGTGCAGCGATCGTAAAAGAATCTGTCACCGCTTCCACATAAACCTGCCATCCTTTTTTCAATGCCTCCGTTACAACTACAAACAAAGGAAGCACCAGCATAACAAAAAGAAAGAGAATGCTGATTCCGATCAGCAGATATTTGACCAGCTTTGATTCTTTTTTCTTACCCATCACGCATTGCCTCCTCTCAGTCTTTTTGAATTGCGTGCCTGCATCAGATTCATCAGAAACAGAATCAGGAATGAAGCCACCAGCATAACCAGTGCAATGGATGTGGCACTTTTATAATCAAATTCCTGTAATTCAGACATAATGATCAATGGTGTGATCTCTGTTTCATACGGTCTGTTTCCTGCAATAAATACTACGCTTCCATATTCTCCCAGGCATCGTCCAAATGCAAGTCCGGTTCCAGTCAAAAGCGGCGGTAAAAGTTCCGGAAGAATCACTCTTCGAAAAATATAGGCTGGCTTTGCGCCCATAACTCTTGCCGCTTCTTCATAAGAACCATCCAGTTTCTCAAGAACCGGCTGAACAGCTCTCGCTACAAAAGGAATCCCCACAAAGATCAGTGCAAATGTAATTCCAAGCTTTGTATAGGCAATCTTAATTCCAAACTTTGTAAAAAAGCTTCCGATCAGTCCCTGATCCGAAGTAAGGGAAGTCAGAGAAATGCCTGCTACTGCTGTTGGAAGCGCAAATGGAAGCTCAATCATTCCATCCATGATCCTTTTTCCCGGAAATTCATAACGTACCAGCACCCATGCCAAGATCAGCCCCATCACTGCATTTACAAAAGAAGCTCCAAGAGCCGTAATAAAACTCACATAAAAACTGGATAAAATTCTTTTACGGGTTATAACCTCAATAAATTCATTAAACCCAAGTTGGGAAGAATAGATTACAAGTGACGCCAGCGGAATCAGAACAACAATGCTCAGCATAGTGATTGTCACACCCATCGTCAGTCCAAATCCCGGTATCACTCTTTTTTTGCTTTTTTTCATAATATCCACTCCTCATCTTCTAGTTTCCATAGATTCTGTCAAAAACTCCTCCATCTGCAAAATGTTTCCGCTGCACTTCCTGCCAGCCGCCAAAATCATCAATCGTCTTCAGTTCCATATTCAGATCAAAAACATCACTGTATTCCTCCAAAATTTCCTGATTGACCGGACGATAATAATTCTCAGCTGCAATTCTCTGTGCGTCATCAGAATACAGATAATTCAGATATTCCCTGGAAACTTCTTCTGTACCACGATTCTCTGCAACCTCATCCACAACAGCTACCGACGGTTGAGCCAGAACACTGATACTCGGAGTAATGATCTCAAATTCATCCGGATCATCTTTTACAGAAAGAAATGCTTCATTTTCCCAGGCAATCAGCACATCTCCCTGCCCGTTTTCTACAAAAGAGGTCGTAGCACTTCTTGCTCCGGAATCCAGTACCAGAACATTCTGGTATAATTTCTTTATAAATGCTTCCATCTTCTCTTCATCATTATTATATATTTTCTGAGCATAAGCCCAGGCTGCCAGATAATTCCATCGTGCACCGCCGGATGTCTTCGGGTTTGGAGTGATCACATCGACATCGTCTCGGATGAGGTCATCCCAGTCCTGGATATTCTTTGGATTTCCTTTCCGTACCAGAAATACGATCGTAGATGTGTACGGAGCACTGTCATCAGGAAGTTCTTCCTTCCATCCACTCTGAATCATGCCGGCATTTTCGATTGCATCAATATCATAATCAAGTGCAAGTGTCACTACATCTGCCTGCAGGCCGTTGATCACTTCCAGTGCCTGTTTACCGGAGCCTCCATGTGACTGGATCACATCAACATCCTGTCCTGTTTTTTCTTTCCAGTGTTCCTTAAAAATCTCATTATAGGACTCGTAAAGTTCTCTTGTCGGATCATAAGAAACATTGATGATATGTATGTTTGAACCTGCACCGGCATCGTAAGAACAGACGCCGGCAAATGCAGCTATTCCAAGTACTGATACCAGGCAGATGTTTCTGAATTTCTTTTTTATCATTTATTCCACTCCCGTTGGATGATTATTTCGTTAACATATGTGATTGGTATGTTTTACGTTAATGGCATTATATACCAATAAACATAGTTTTTAAATATGTTTATAAGAAAACGTTTGCACACGCATATAAAAAAGCAGCTGCCATCATTTATGATAACAGCTGCAATCCTGCCGGAAGCTATTTCACATCATCGTAAGTATCAAGGAAATTATGTCTCACACCATCCTGTTTATACCCAATGACTGTATTCAGATTTACATTCTCAACACTTCGAAAAATATTATACTCAATTACCGGATCTTTCTGAGCGAGTTCGTGAATCAATTCCTTGATCTCTGCACGCTTGGAACCTTTTTCCGTACCACCACAGGAAGCACAATGCTCCGTAAAACGACACGCACACTGAATAAAATGAAGGTCATTGTAGTTCGCCCAGTGAATGATATCCGCCTCACGGATCAGATACAGCGGGCGAATCAGTTCCATTCCCTCAAAGTTTGTACTGTGAAGCTTCGGCATCATCGTCTGTACCTGCGCACCGTAAAGCATTCCCATCAGGATCGTTTCAATAACATCGTCATAATGATGCCCTAACGCAATCTTATTGCAGCCAAGTTCCTTTGCTTTGCTGTATAGATAACCTCTTCTCATACGAGCACAGAGATAACACGGTGACTGTTCCTCAGATGCTACAATATTAAAGATATCCGACTCAAATACTGTGATCGGAACATTCAGGATCTGTGCATTATCTTTGATCGTCTGATAGTTGATCTCATTGTATCCCGGATTCATTACAAGAAAGACAACTTCAAAATTCTTTTTTCCATGACGGGAAAGCTCCTGAAACAACTTTGCCATCAACATGGAATCTTTTCCACCAGAAATGCAGACTGCAATTTTATCACCATCCTGCACCAGTTCATATTCTCTGATTGCCTTCGTAAACCGTCTCCAGATAGGTTTGCGGAATTTCTTGATAATGCTTCGTTCAATGTCCTTTGTACGCTGTTCCGCTGCATTGTGATCAGCCATCATTTTGCTGAGCTTCATCTTAAGCCATGCACGATAGCCATTTTTGATGCTGTAAATTTCATATCCCTGTTCTGTCAGCTCTTCTGCGATTTCTTCACTCTTCTGACCGGTATAACAAAGCAGGTAAACCGGACAGTCTTTACGTATTTCATCCATATGCGCTGCCAATTCCTCCCAGTAAATATTGACCGCACCAGGATAAGTCTCCTTCTCAAAATCCGCGGCATCACGGATATCTATGATCTGCTTTTCTCTTGTATCTTCCTGTAACTCTTCAATTGTTCTAATACACATATCAATCTTCCTTATACTTTTCTTATATACAGTAATCACTCCAGAAGCTCTCCGAAACATGAGAGCAGCTGTTTCTTACCAGCAGTTTCCCGGATAGTTCCATTCGGACTACTCCCGAATGGCCGCCTTTCATTCTGTCCAGAAGCAGATACAGGGCAAATCGTCCCATTTCTTCTTTTGGAAGACCAACTGTCGTCAGCATTGGTTTGGTAAATTGCGCTTCTTCAATATCGTCACTGGCTATAATGGATGGAGTAAAATACAGATTTCTGCACTTTCTGAGATATTTCAGTATACCCACAGCCGTGATATCATTTGCGCAGTAAATGCCAGTCGGGCAGTCCTCAGATTTCAAAAGCTTCTCCATTGCCTCATAGCCTTCTCTCTCTGTCTGATCTGTTTCTACTACATACTCCGGTATGACATCCAGGTTATTTTTCTTCAACGTATCCAGATAACCAACATAACGATCTTCATTTCTGCAGCCGCCTACATATCCGATGTTTCTATGACCAAGCGAGATCAAATGTTCAACTGCCATCTGTGCAATTTTCTTTCCATCGCACAAAACCTCATCAACTTCATAATTTGTAGAATTTCGATTAACAGATACAACACTTCTGTATTTCTGATTCAGTTTCTTCAAAGCAAGCGGATTACATCGTCCAATGATGATCAGTCCGTCTTTATTTTCTTCTGTCTCAGTATACATTCGCTGAATGATCTGGTCAAGATTTTCTCTTCTGCATTTTCGATCATCAGAAAAAAGCGGCATATACCAGACTTTTGATAAAATACAGTTATGTTCATGTATCTCACTTTCTACAACCCTGAGCAATTCTGTAAAAAAAGGATCTGTTCTGGATTCATCTGTACGTGTCATAAGAACGTTGATATACCAGATTTTGCTTTCTTTTGCCTGTGTTCCCTTTTTCAGGTTTCGTGCCGCCTCATTTGGAACATAATTCATTTCCATGGCAATTGACCAGACTTTTTCTCTGAGGCCAGGCACTGAACATTTGTAATCCGGCCGGTTCAGGATACGTGATACGGTTGATATAGATACTCCTGCTTTTTCTGCGATCTTTTTGATTGACATATGTATTTCCTCTCTCTGCTTTCCTTCGACAGATCTCCGTAAAAAAAGAACCGGAAGTCAGGACAGCCCTGTGTCTCTAACCCCCGGTAATATTCAGATATAGTACATTTCCTGTTTATCATAGTGATCGGAATAATATCCGCTCATTTGTGCCAAAGTTACATTTGACAGAATCTGATCGAGTTCCTGGTTGACGGAATCCACCACCAGTTTCTGAATCGTGTCAGAGATTCCTTTATAACTGTTTTCCGCCAGAACATCCTCATCTTCAAGGTGGTAACTGCCTTCCAGTGCTTCCACCACAGATGCAACCGTAATCTCGTCAGCAGCTTTTGCCAGATTATATCCTCCCTGAGAGCCTTTGACACTTTTTACTATGCCTGTTCTGCGGAACGAGGCAAATATGTGTTCCAGAAACTGGAGAGAAATGTCATTTCTCTCAGCAATGGTTTTCAGGGCTACCGGTGTGGTGGACGGCTGAGCAGCCAGATCCACCAACGCAGTGAGACCATATCTGGTTTTTTTACAGAATTTCAATTACTGGATTGCTTTGAAAGCTTCGTCCAGATCCTGAATGATATCATCGATGTTTTCTGTTCCGATGGAAAGACGGATTGTGTTCGGTTTGATACCCTGATCCAGAAGCTCTTCTTCTGTGCACTGGCTGTGTGTGGTGGTTGCAGGATGGATAACCAGTGATTTAACATCTGCTACGTTTGCAAGGAGTGAAAACAGTTCCAGATTATCGATGAAGTCTTTGGCTGTCTGTGCATCTCCCTTGATTTCGAATGTGAAGATAGATCCACCACCATTCGGGAAGTATTTTGCATACAGTGCCTTCTGGCTTTCATCATCTGTTACAGACGGATGATGAACTTTTTCTACCTGCGGATGATTATTCAGATACTGAACAACTTTCAGTGCATTCTCAACATGACGTTCTACACGGAGAGACAGTGTTTCAAGTCCCTGCAGGAAGATGAATGAGCTTACTGGAGAAATAGTTGCTCCTGTATCACGAAGAAGGATTGCACGGATCTTTGTAACAAATGCAGCCGGTCCGCATGCTTTTGTAAAGCTGATTCCATGATAACTCGGGTTTGGCTCTGTCAGAGACGGGAACTTACCGGAAGCTTCCCAGTCAAATTTACCACCTTCAACGATGACACCACCGATTGTTGTTCCATGTCCACCGATGAATTTTGTTGCAGAATGAACAACGATATCAGCACCGTATTCGATCGGTCTTACAAGGTATGGTGTTGCAAATGTATTATCTACAACAAGCGGAATCTGATGTCTGTGTGCGATCTCAGCACATGCCTCAACGTCAACAACGTCAGAGTTCGGATTTCCAAGAGTCTCGATGTAAAGTGCTTTGGTGTTGTCCTGGATTGCATTCTCTACCTCTTCAAGATTGAAGATATCAACAAATGTTGTTGTGATTCCGTATGCCGGAAGTGTATGCTCCAGAAGGTTTGTTGTTCCACCGTAGATATTCTTTGCTGCTACGATATGATCTCCATTCTGTGCAAGGTTTTCGATTGTATATGTAATTGCTGCTGCACCGGAAGCTACTGCAAGTGCAGCTGTACCACCTTCAAGAGCTGCAATTCTTTTTTCAAAAACATCTTCTGTCGGGTTTGTCAGACGACCATAGATGTTACCTGCATCTGCCAGTCCGAAACGAGCTGCTGCATGATCGCAGTTACGGAATACATAAGAAGAAGTCTGGTAGATTGGAACGGCTCTTGCGTCAGTAACCGGATCCGGCTGTTCCTGTCCTACGTGAAGCTGAAGTGTTTCAAATTTGAATTTTCTGTTTTCTCTTGTGATTTTTTCACCCATGAGTCTGATCCTCTTTTCTGTTTTTTTGATTTAAAACCATTATATTATATATATTATACACTGCGGAGTACTCCGTAGCACGCTACTTTCACTGTCTGCGTTTCCTCTCAGTCCGTACAAAACATTTGCAACTGGCACATTGCACACATCCGAAATCTGCTAATTTACTCTGTAAACAATGCTGTAGAATAATATCTGTCACCAGTATCCGGAAGAAGTGCTACGATAGTCTTTCCTTTGTTTTCCGGACGTTTTGCAAGTTCAATTGCTGCATAAAGAGCTGCTCCTGAAGAAATACCCACGAGAACGCCCTCTTTCTTTGCCAGAAGTTTTGCTGTTGTGAAGCATACTTCATTGTCGATTGGCATGATCTCGTCATAAATCTGTGTGTTCAGGACTTCCGGAACGAATCCTGCTCCGATACCCTGAATCTTATGCGGGCCGCCTTTTCCTTCGGAAAGAACCGGGGAAGTTGCAGGTTCTACTGCTACGATCTTAATATCCGGTTTCTGCTCTTTCAGGTATTCTCCTGTTCCTGTAAGTGTTCCGCCTGTGCCGACACCAGCTACGAAGATGTCTACCTTTCCGTCTGTATCTTTCCAGATTTCAGGACCTGTGGTTGCTTTGTGTGCTGCCGGGTTTGCCGGATTTACAAACTGTCCCGGGATATAGCTGTTCGGGATTTCTTTAGCAAGTTCATCTGCTTTGGCGATTGCACCTTTCATTCCCTTGGCTCCTTCTGTCAGAACCAGTTCTGCGCCATATGCTTTCAGAATATTTCTACGCTCAATACTCATGGTCTCCGGCATGGTAAGGATGATTCTGTATCCTTTCGCTGCTGCGATAGATGCAAGACCGATACCTGTGTTTCCGGATGTTGGCTCGATGATTACAGATCCTTCTTTAAGGATTCCCTTTGCTTCAGCGTCCTCGATCATCGCTTTGGCGATTCTGTCCTTGACGCTTCCTGCCGGGTTAAAATACTCAAGTTTCACAAGGAGAGTTGCTTCCAGTCCAAGTTCCTTCTCTACATTTGTTACTTCTACAAGTGGAGTGTTTCCGATCAGTCCAAGTGTTCCTTTATAAATGTTTGCCATGGTGTTTACCGCCTTTCTTTTTACTTATTTATTCGTGTCTGTTTTTATTAACATACCTCTTTGATATGTTTAGTATGTTATTCCTTTTTACCCGAAATGTCAATAGGTTTTTGGAAAAAATTTGAACTTTTTTTCGCGGTATTGTATAATTCATTTATACGCGAAAAATAAATACTTAGGAGAATACTTTTTATGAATCAGCAGACAGATAAAGCGATTCTGGTCGTGAGCTTCGGAACCAGCTATGAAGCATCCCGAAAAGCCACTATAGAGAAGATTGAACAGGACATTAGAAACGCTTTTCAGGATCATCGGATCTATCGTGCATGGACCAGTAAATTTATCATCTCAATTCTGAAAAAAAGAGATAACTATACGGTTCCGACTGTAAAGGAAGCTCTTGAACAAATGATCACAGACGGGATCCGGGAGGTGGTTGTTCAGCCGACCCATATCCTGGACGGTATCGAGAATAATATTATGAAAGAAGAAGTTCTTTCTTATAAAGAATCTTTTGACAAAATCGCATTTGGAACTCCTCTTCTTGCAGATTCGAAAGATGAATCACAGGCAATCAACGCAGTAACAACAGAATTTTCTGATCTGAAAGAAACAGAAGCTCTTGTATTCATGGGACATGGAACAACCCATCAGGTAAACACCGTGTATGCAGGACTTGATCAGAAATTCAAAGAGTCCGCCCACGCCAATGTTTTTATCGGAACCGTCGAAGTTGATCCAACCATCCATGATCTGGTAAAAGAAGTAACATCTTTCCAGCCATCCAAAATCTATGTAACACCTTTTATGATCGTAGCAGGCGATCATGCACACAATGATATGGCTGGTGATTCTCCGGATTCCTGGGTATGTCAGTTTGAAAATGCCGGATTTGAAGTCTGTCCGATCATCAAAGGACTGGGTGAATATCCTGGAATACGCAGGATGTATGTGGAGCATGCACAAAAAGCCATTGATTCCATGAAATAATATATCTATGCAGTAATGTCCTATAAAGCAAAAAGGTCTGTACCCATCGGGAATATTTACAGTTTTTCTCTGCCTGTTTACGCAGCACGGAACTGTATCATTCTCAAAGGTCCAGACCTTTTTCCATATTCATTTATAATGTACGCTTCTCTTTTATTCAGTTCTCCTGACTCTTTTTACATATCTGAATTCCCATAAGTAAAAGCACCGGGAATACGATTGCCGCAAGAATTCCCATTCTCAGATTATTCCCCACACTGCTGGATACAAAACCTGCAAGTGTCGGACCACCGGAGCAGCCAAGGTCTCCTGCAAGAGCAAGCAATGCAAACATTGCCGTACCTCCACCTCTGATGGATGCCGATGCAATGCTGAATGTTCCCGGCCACATAATTCCAACAGAAAATCCACAGACTGCACAGCCAACGAGACTGAGCATCGGAACCGGTACAAAAAACGGTCTTGTTTTAAATCTAAATACAATTGTAAACTTTTCTATTTTTTTAGTTGACATTATCTTTTCTTTCTTTTAAAATTGTAAACCATAAAGATTTTGGAGGTTTACAAATGTCAAAGACGAAAACTTTAATCTACTGCAGTCTTTTTACTGCGCTGATTGCGGCGGGGGCTTTTATCAAGATCCCGGTGCCGGTGGTTCCTTTTACTTTGCAGTATCTGTTTACGATGCTTGCAGGGCTGCTGCTTGGTTCTAAACGTGGAACAATCTCTGTCGTTGCCTACATGCTTCTGGGGCTTGCAGGGCTTCCGATCTTCTCTGAGGGCGGCGGTCTCTGGTATGTCTTTAAGCCGAGTTTTGGCTATATCATTGGATTCTGCCTCGGAACTTACGTGACAGGACGTATCGCAGAACATCTGAAGAAAAAGACGATCTTCCGCTACCTGCTCGCAAACCTGGCTGGACTTATGATCGTCTATGCCTGCGGCATGATCTACTACTATGTAATCTGCAATTATGTGATCGACACACCAATCGGAATCTGGCCGCTCATCCTCTACTGCTTCCTTCTTGCAGTACCTGGTGACATCGCTTTAAGCATCCTTGGGGCCATCATTGCCAGACGTGTTCGTCCGGTCGTGATCCAGTACCTTTCTGATTCCAATACAACTTTATTACATACGGAGGAGACAGCAAAATGAACCCACTTACTTTAGCCCAGGAAATTATTGACGGACGCAGGATCACAAGAGAGGATGATCTTTCCTTCTTTCTCACCTGCGATCTGGATGAATTATGTGAAGGTGCAGACCGCATTCGAGAAGCCTGTATCGGAGACAAAGTAGATCTCTGCTCAATCATCAACGGACGCAGCGGCAGATGTCCGGAAGACTGTAAATACTGTGCACAGTCCGCACACCACCACACTTCCTGCGAAGTTTACAATTTTCTTCCGGAGGAAAAGATCCTTGAAGCCTGTAAGATGAATGAGTCCGAAGGTGTCGACCGTTTTTCCATCGTCACCGCCGGAAAAGCTCTGACAGGAAAAGAATTCGACCAGGCAATCCATGCTTACGAGACCATGCACAGAGAATGCAAGATTGACCTCTGCGCTTCCATGGGATTTATTTCTGCCGAACAACTTCACCGTCTTCACGAGGCAGGTGTGACCAGCTACCACCACAACATCGAAACCTCCCGTAGAAATTTCCCGAATATCTGTACCACACACACCTACGACATGAAGATCGAGACCCTCAAAAAAGTCAAAGCCGAAGGCATGTGTGCCTGCTCCGGCGGTATCATCGGCATGGGTGAGACCTGGGAAGACCGTCTGGATATGGCGATCAGCCTTGCTGAACTTGGCATCGATTCCATCCCGATCAATGCTCTGATGCCGATCCCAGGAACACCTCTGGAACATCTACCGGAACTTTCTGAGCCGGATATCCTGCGTACGATCGCCTTCTTCCGCTATATCAACCCGGAAGCAAACATCCGTCTCGCTGCCGGACGCGCACTTCTCACCAACGACGGAGAAACTGCTTTCAAAGCCGGAGCTTCCGCTTCCATCACCGGAAACATGCTGACCACCGTTGCATGTGCGACGATCCGAAGCGACCGCAAGATGCTCGCTGACATGGGACGTGACGTAACTCCTGAATACTGGAAGGAAGTGTAAAATAAAAATGAGCAAAGCAATTTTTCTCACCGGAACCGGAACAGATATCGGCAAAACCTTTATTGCCGGACTAATCGTAAAAAAACTTGCACAGGCAGGCAAAAATCCAGCTTACTATAAAGCAGCCATGAGCGGAAATGACCGCCGGTCAGACGAAAGCCTGATCCCGGGCGATGCACTTTTTGTGCGACAGATGTCCGGTATCTCACAGCCGCTTGATGAAATGTGCCCTTATGTATATGAAAATGCCTGGTCACCACACCTTGCATCCCGCGTGGAAGGAAATCCTGTTGACCTCGCTGTTGTCCGCGAAGGTTTTGCAAAAGTCGCTGAGAACTATGACTACATCACCATGGAAGGAAGCGGCGGAATCCTCTGCCCTCTCTGTTTTGATGAGCATAAGATCCAGCTTGAAGATGTGATCCGGGAATTTAATCTTTCCAGTATCCTTATCGCCGATGCCGGTCTTGGCACAATCAACAGTGTTGTCCTGACTTTCGAATATATGAAGGCACACAACCTTCCGCTTAAGGGCATCATTTTTAATCATTACCATCCGGGGAACATCATGGAAGAAGATAATATTTTTATGTGTGAACATATGACAGGGCTTCCTGTGCTTGCGAAGGTACAGGACAATGTCACAGAACTTGAAACAGATGCAGATGTGCTGAGTGCACTTTATGACGAGGTGAAGATCAGATGATATGGTATCCTTATGAACAGATGAAAACAATGAAAGAACCTTACAGGATTCTGGATGCAGAAGGCGTGCATCTCTACACCAAAGACCAGAAGCTGATCGATTCAATTTCTTCCTGGTGGTGCATGATCCACGGCTACAAACATCCGGAGCTGACCGCCGCCATCAAAGAACAGGCTGACCGTTTCTGCCATGTAATGCTCGGCGGTCTCACCCATGAACCGGTAGAAAAACTTTCTGATAAGCTTCAGGAATTTCTTCCGGGTGACCTGGACTACTGCTTCTTTTCTGACTCGGGAAGTGTCGCAGTAGAAGTCTCTCTTAAGATGGCACTCCAGTACAACACCAATCAGGGAAGGAAACGCCCTCTGGTGCTGGCTCTGGAACATGCCTACCACGGAGACACTTTCAAGGCAATGGAAGTCGGAGATGACGAAGATTATCATTTCGCTTTTGACAAAAAAGAAGGCGTCGTTCATATCTCGACAGAGATCCCGGCGCTTGAGGATGCATTTGAACTGTATCATGACCGGCTGAACTGCTTTATCGTAGAGCCGCTGCTCCAGGGCGCCGGCGGCATGCGGATGTATGATATTTCTTTCCTGAAACGTGCCAGAGAACTGTGCAATCAATATGATGTGCTTCTGATTTTTGATGAGGTTGCAACAGGATTCGGACGTACCGGAAACCGCTTTGTAGCCGACCTTGTCCTTCCGGACATCCTGGTTCTCGGAAAAGCCCTGACCGGCGGTTATATCGGACATGCTGTCACCGTTGCAAACCACAAAGTCTTTGACGCTTTTTATAGTGACGATGACCGCCTTGCCCTGATGCACGGTCCGACCTTTATGGGAAATCCACTTGCCTGTGCCGTTGCACTTAAGGGAATCGAGATCTTTGAACGTGACGATTATATGAGCAAGATCCGGCATATCGAACAGATTTCCCGTCAGGAAATGGAAAATTTCTCTGACCCGCGCATCAAAGAAGTCCGTATCATGGGCGGCTGTACCTGCGTCGAAGTCCATGATCCAAAGACCCTGGAAGGTTTCCAGCAGTTTGCCTATGAACGCGGGGTCTTCTGCAGACCTTTCTTAAACTATATGTATTCCATGGTTCCTTATGTGATCTCCGACGAGGAACTCATTCAGATTTTTGACGTAATGAAGGACTGGTTTCACTGAAACCAGCCCTTCTTCTCTTCAATTCTATTCAACATATCTAACAGCGATTTCTTTTATTAACAAAATAATTCAGGATTCCCCCACCAACAATGATCACAACGGCGACTGCCACGACTCTCTTGGCTGCTTCCTGTGGAAGCTGGCTCTTTGAACCAATAGAATCCGAATAAAAGGTCAGCGTATAGTCAATCTCATGAGGTGCTCCCATTGCTGTTGTATCTGCGATCACCGGCATTCCTTCATCCATACTGAGCACCGGAATCTCAAAAACAGAATTCATACCTTCTTCATTGGTCGGAAGATATTTCTCTCCGTCTACGATCATATAATCATAATTTGAACTGCTCCACTGGATCTGTGCGTAAGCCTGACCATCCTTCACAGTCAGAATTGTCGGCGATGTCACACTTGCCTTTCCGCTTCCGCCCTCAAGATCCACCTGAATGGAATATTCTCCATCCTCTTTGTCAATATCCATGCCTGCCGCCTGACAGATGCAGGAAAAAGCTCCAATGCCGATAAATACAGCAGCAATCAGACTTGAAAGTTTTCTTTTCATTTCTCTACTCCATTTTTTTCTTTTTAAACATTGCCAAATTTTATCTATAGAAACTATGATAACACAGCAAATCCTACATTGCAAACACTATACAATTCTAGTATAATAAAAAAGATATGTCTGTGAATGAGACTTCACAGCATAATGTAAATTTAAGATCATTTCAAAAATGAATTCAGGAGGTTTTATCAATGAAAGGTACATTATATGGAGTCGGCGTCGGACCTGGGGATCCGGAATTAATGACATTAAAGGCAGTTCGCATGATCCGTGAAAATGAGATCATCGCTGTACCTGGTGCAGACGTTAAAGAAACCGTTGCCTATAAAATTGCAGTACAGGCAGTTCCGGAGCTGGAAGAAAAAGAACTTCTTCCAATCTACATGCCGATGACACATGATGCAAAGGAACTTGAAGAAAATCATGCAAAAGGCGCAAAAGCTCTGGAAGCCTGTCTTGATCAGGGAAAAAATGTTGTTTTCCTGACTCTTGGTGATCCATGTGTATATTCTACTTTTTCCTATCTGCAGCATCGCGTAGAGGCAGACGGATATCACACAGAGCTGGTAAGCGGAATCACTTCTTTCTGTGCTGCAGCTGCACGACTGAACATTTCTCTGTCTGAATGGAACGAACAGCTTCATATCGTTCCTGCTGTCCATCGTCTTGACAGTGAACTGACAGAATCCGGAAACTACATTCTGATGAAATCAGGAAAGAAAATGAATCAGGTAAAGGAAATTCTCGCCAAAAGCGGCCGTGATGTCCTCATGGTTGAAAACTGTGGCATGCCAGAGGAACATATCTATCATGGAGTTGAGGAAATTCCGGATGATGCCGGCTACTATTCTCTGATCATTGCGAAGGAGCACAAATGATCGAAACAAAGAATCTGACAAAAACATTTGATAATTTTACTGCTGTGGATTCTCTGGATCTCAAAATTGAGACCGGAGAATTCTTCGGTCTTCTTGGACCGAATGGTGCCGGAAAGACTACGACGATCAGTCTTCTTTCTACGCTTCTTCTTCCGACTAAAGGAGAAATCCTGATCGATGGACAGAAGCTGACACGAAACCGACCGGATCTCAAGCGTAAGATCAGTGTAATCACACAGGAGTACTCCATGCGCCAGGACATGAATATGGACGAGATCATGGAATATCAGGGACGTCTTTATTTCATGCCACGCAAAGAAATCAAACGTCGTACAGAAGAACTTCTGGAGTTCTGTGATCTGATCAAGTTTCGTAAACGAACAGTCCGTAAGCTTTCCGGCGGCATGAAGCGGAAACTGATGGTATGTCGGGCCCTCCTGACAGATCCTGAGATCCTGCTTCTGGATGAACCGACCGCCGGTATGGATGCGCTTTCCCGTCGTCAGATGTGGAATCTGCTCCGCAAATTAAACGGCAAAAACCTGACCATTCTTCTGACTACTCATTATATGGAGGAAGCTCAGAATCTCTGCAGCCGTGTAGCTCTGATGGACCACGGTAAACTGGAGGAAGTCAATACTCCGGCCGGACTGATCGACAGTCTTGGAAATTACACCGTTGATGAATTTGCCGGAGACGAAACTCACAGTCATTATTTTCACAGTCGTGAAGAAGCAATTGCCTATCTCTCCGGTCTTTCCGGACAGGCTTCTCTACGCGAAACAACGCTGGAAGATGTGTTTGTTGAACGTGCCGGACGACATCTGATGCCATCATAAGGGAGGAGCTGGTTATGGGAATTATTACAATTTTATGGGAAAAATGGGTCGAATTTCGAAGAGATTTCTACAAGATCACGCTGGCGGCAATGATTGCCCCACTGATGTATCTGGTCGTATTTGGAATGGGAATCCAGACAATCTCACATGGAGAACCTTATCTGAACTTTCTGATCCCGGGTGTTGTTTCACTGACGACAATGAATGGAAGCTTTAATGCCATTGCACAGAATCTGAATGTGCAGCGACTTTATGAGAAGGCTTTCGATCAGGTACTGATCTCTCCTACACCGTTATGGCAGTTTATTGCCGGTCAGATCATCGGCGGAAGCCTTCGTGGTTTTTATGCAGGTGGCGTTATTCTGGTTCTGACAATGCCGATCGACACCGGACTGATCTTTAACGGCTGGTCTTTCCTTGTCATGTTCCTGAATGGAGCTGTTTTTTCTGCAATCGGTGTTGTCGTTTCATTCCTTGCCAAAAACCATGCAGATGTACCGCGTTTTTCGAACTACATCATCATGCCAATGGCATATCTGTGCAATACATTTTTCTCTACAGAAAAGCTTCCTGGTTTTCTTGGAAAATTTATCTCTGCACTGCCGCTTTCCCAGACAAGTCATATGATCCGAAGCATCTCTGCAGGAGAGGGATTTGCAATGTCGGGAATTGCGATACTTATGACATATCTGATCGTGTTTACAGCGATTGCATCATGGTTTATCTATAAGAAAAAGAATCTTTAAAAGATAACTGGGAATTCACACAGTAAATATTCCGAAGAAAGGACAGTTTCTGCGCCAAAGCTGTCCTTTCTCTGAACTTACTGCTGAAATTACCATCTTTTAGGTAGATAGCAAAAATAACACTTGTCTGAGCCATCGGCGAGTTAGCAATTTTTGCGAATGCTTTTTGCAGGCAGGTTATATCTTAGTACTTCCGGACTCCGAAGCCTTGTGACTGAACAGATCAGGAAGCTTTTCGTGAATTATATAAATGTAATTCTAAAGTTCTAATTTTCAGCAGCTAATTCAGAAAGATATCTTTCAAAACAAATTCCTTCATTCCGGTCGGTGCCTTCAACTACCGCATCATGAATCCCCTTCGCCAGAAACTTCACGGCCCTGTGCACAGAATCCACCGTGTCGATTCCTTTCACCATACCGGCACTCAAAACCGATGCAAACAGATCACCTGTACCTGAATAACTGCCACCCTCTTTTGCTGCAGTCACCCAGGTCGTATTGCCATCCTGACAGATCAGGTTTCCTATCTTCTGATGATTCTCCCTCGCAGGAAGATCAATTCCTGTAATAACCACTTCCGTATCAAACTCTTTTGAAAGTTCCTTCCCTGTACTTTCTGTGAATTTCAGCAATCTCTCCTCATCCATAAGTGATAGCTCCTTCCACAATACATGTGCACGCTGTGCGCCATATAATAACAATAGCGCTTCTGTCAGATTTGGTGTTATCACCGTCGCTCTTCTGACCAGAAAACGCATTTTTTCACAGAGTGCCTCCGTATAAATCGGGTACTCTTCTCCATTATCCCCCATAACAGGATCTATAAGTATCTTTGTGTCTTCTTTTGCAAACTGTTCAATAAATTCAACTGCTTTATCGGCCTGACGTGCGTCTGCCAAAAATCCTGTATAGATTCCATCCGGATAAAAATCCATCTTCTTCCACTCTTCCATAATCGCATCCATACGATCCGTATAATCATCACAATAATAAGAAGGGAAACCCGTCTGCGCACTTAATACCGCTGTCGGAAGCGGACATGCCTGGATTCCCATAACGGAAATCACCGGAATTGCTGCAGTAAGAGAACATTTTCCCATTCCTGATAAATCATTTAATACCGCGATCTTTTTCAATCTGTTATCTCCTCGTCTTGCATTTTCTCATTATCTGATTTAGAATAGCATCTAAGTATATTTATAAAAATAACCACTTTTATTCATTTTTCAGAGGACAGTTTATGAGTTTGTCTTTTCATTCCAATAAAGAATGCCTGTATCTTCAGGTATATGAACATTACAAAAATCTGATCATGGAACGGCGAATTCCTGCCGGAAGCCGCATGCCATCTCTTCGCAAATGTTCTGCAGAACTGAAGCTCAGCCGTACAACTATTGAAAATGCCTATCTGCAATTGGCCGCAGACGGCTACATTGTTGCCCGTGCACAAAGCGGCTATTATGTAACTAATATTGCAGAGCAAAAGCCAGTCTCCACTACCTCCTGGCATGCGAATCTGCCTTCAATACAATATGACTTTGCTTCCAACGGTGTCGATCATGAAAGTTTCCGTTTTGACCTCTGGCAGCGTTATATCAAAAGCGCACTTCGTCAGAGTGACCGTCTTCTCTCCTATGGAGAACCCCAGGGTGAAGCCGATCTTCGTCAGGTACTTGCTGACTACATCCGTCAGCGAAGAAACGTCAACTGTTCTGCTGACGATATTGTGATCGGGGCCGGAGTTCAGAGCATTCTGAATCTTCTTTGTCCTCTGATCCATGACCGAAAAACCGTTTCTTTTCCAAACGCTTCTTTTGTGCAGGGAAGTACTATTTTTTCTGATTATGGTTTTGAAGTTCAATACCGCAACAAAGACTGTGACGTAATCTATGTTTCTCCTGCACATATGACGAAATGGGGAGAGATCATGCCCGTCAGCCGTCGTATGGAACTGGTACATTACGCTGCAGCGAAAGGCAGTCTGATCATCGAAGACGATTTTGAGAATGAATTCGTTTATTTTCAACGTCCAACACCTTCCCTCTTTAATCTTGCCGGAGGACATGGCGTTGTCTATATTGGTTCTTTTTCCCGTCTGCTGCTTCCATCGATTCGCTTAAGCTTCATGGTCTTGCCGCCTTCTCTTTCCAGAAAATATGCAGCTGTTGCAGAACGCTACAGCCAGACTGCTTCCAAAGCCGAACAGATTGCACTCTGTCAGTTTATCCGTGACGGTCATCTGACTTCACAGACAAAAAAATTAAAAAAGCTGTATGCTCAGAAGCTGAAGGCTCTTGAAAACGAGGTGCGAAATACATTCGGCAGCAACTGCACGATCCAGACCGGTGCCGCAGGAACAAGTCTGGCATTGACCATTCCTTATGCCAGAACAGGTCTTGAGCTAAAAAAAGAAGCCCGCATGCATGGAATGTCTCTTCTGATTCTTGAAGAAAATGCAGCTACGATCACCATTCTGCTCTCCTGTTCTTCCATTACGACAGACGATTTTGCCCCTGCCTGTCAGCTTCTGTCCCGACTTCTTAATAAATAATCACAAAACACCTGTCCGGCATTTCATCATCCAGGCAGGTGTCAGTATTTAATCTCTTCGATTATCGATCATATAAAGCAATGCGTTACAGATACAGGCTGCAATATTACTTCCGCCTTTACGTCCTCTCGCAACTATATAAGGTGCTCCCGAATCCATGATCAGTTCTTTCGATTGTACAACATTCACAAATCCAACCGGAACTCCAATGATCAGTTCCGGATTCAGTTTTCCATCTTCGATCAGTTCATAGAGTCTCACCAGTGCAGTCGGCGCGTTTCCGATTGCAAAGATCAGTTTTTTATCGAGAGTAGCAGCTTTGTCCATGCTTGCTGTCGCCCTTGTGGTTCCGTTCTCTTTTGCAATCTTTGCCACATCCTCATCGGACATGAAACAATAGACTTCTCCACCATAACGGGCCAGTGCACGTTTATTGATTCCCGCCTTTGCCATCTGCGTATCCGTAACAATGCAGGCGCCCTCTTTGATTGCTTTCATTGCACGCTCTACTACATCCGGCGAAAAACAGAGGTTATCCGCATAATCAAAATCTGCGCTTGTATGAATACAACGTTTGACAATAAGTTCTGTTCCGGGAAGCAGCTGTTTATCACCAAGTTCCTCTGTAATAATCTCAAAACTTCTTTTTTCGATCTCCATTGGTTTTACATTTTCAAGCTCTACTTTCATTTCTCTGCTTCTCCTTCTGCTTCACTTTCTTCCAGAATATCCTCCACGCCTTGCTCAAGGATCTCATAGATTTTCTTCATATCCAGATGTTTCCGAAGTTCCGATGCCAGGATATCATACTGTGTTTCTTTGAATGCAGCAAAATCCACGCCTTCCATCTCTGACACATCAATACCTTTTCTTATGCCTACTGCACGAACAAGACCAAGTGCAACCTCTTCTTTATCAAAAATGCCATGAACATAAGTTCCGCATACATTGTGATAAAATGTTCCTTCTGTCTTCTCTGTCCCTGTCACAGTATCACATGTAGAAGTACTTGCTACAGCCCCATTTTTCCAGGTACTCTCACCCATATGAATCTCATATCCTGTAAATTCTACGTTTTTAAGAGGTGCAAACTCTTCATCCAGCTCCAGGAATTTTCCGCAGACCTGCGTACGTGTCTTATGTTCTGCAAACACGGTATCTACCGGAAGAAGACCAATTCCACGCATCGTACCGCCTGCTTCCACACCATGTGGATCACTTAAATTTTCTCCCAGCATCTGATATCCACCACAGATACCAAAGATCAGTGTACCGGATGCCGCTGCCTTAAGGATCAGTGCTTCCATGCCACTTTCACGCAGCCATTTCAGATCATCCATTGTATTCTTGGTTCCCGGAAGAAAGATCACATCCGGCTGCTTCAAATCTGACGGATGCTGTACATAACGCAGCGAAACCCCCGGAATACTTTCAAACGGATTAAAGTCTGTAAAGTTGGAAATACGTGGTACACGAATAACCGCCATATCGATCACTCCAACTTCCTGATGACGATCAAAGCGTTCTGTCAGACTGTCTTCATCTTCTACCTGAATGTTCATATATGGTGCAACACCAACGACCGGAATCTTACATTTCTCTTCCAGCATTGCCACACCCGGATCCAGAATTGATTTGTCACCTCGGAATTTATTGATGATCAGACCCTTGATCATTTTTCTCTCATCTTCTTCCAGAAGTTCCACCGTTCCATACAGCTGTGCAAACACACCGCCACGATCGATATCACCGGCAAGAAGCACCGGCGCTTTCGCCATCTTTGCCATTCCCATATTAACAATATCTTCGCTCTTCAGATTGATTTCCGCCGGGCTTCCAGCCCCCTCAATCACAATGATATCATTTTCTTCTGCCAGCTTATGAAATGCCTTCATAATGTCAGGCACCAGTTTTTTCTTATATTTAAAATAGTCTCTGGCACTCATGGTACCAAGAACTTCCCCATTTACAATGACCTGAGAGCCAATATCATTTGTCGGTTTCAGAAGAATCGGATTCATCAGGACCGATGGTTCTATACCTGCCGCTTCTGCCTGCATAACCTGTGCTCTGCCCATTTCAAGGCCTTCACTGGTTATAAAAGAGTTCAGTGCCATATTCTGCGATTTGAATGGTGCCACACGGTATCCATCCTGATGAAATATCCTGCAAAGTCCGGCAGCAAGAAGACTCTTTCCTGCATTGGACATGGTTCCCTGTATCATGATCGTCTTTGCCATATCTGTTCCCTTTCGTATCAGACTTATGCCTGTTCCTCTTCTTTCAGTACCTCTGCATGTGCCACTGCCGCTTTTGTAGTGCCATCCCGCATTGCACGGATCAATTCCTGATTTTCCTCATGTGTTCGGACGGCCACACGGTAATATCCTTTTCGCAAACCAGAGTAATTGCTGCAGTCACGGATCAGAACCCCCTGTTCCACACATATTTCAAATAAATTTTCCGGTCCATGGAAGAAAATATAATTTGCTTCTGACGGAAAGACTTCCATGCCAAGACGCTGCAGTTCTTCTTTGAGATATTTTGCTTCCCGGAATACCATCTGTCGCCCCTCTTCCACATATGCAGTTTCTTTCAGCGCAGCAATACCTGCCGCCTGTGCCATAACAGAAATGTTCCATGGCTGTGTCACCTGCGTCATCGCATCAAGAAGTTCCGTATTCTCAGTAATACCATATCCCAGTCGGATTCCCGCCATCGCGTAACGCTTGGTAAATGCCTTCAAAAGAAACAGATTGTGATATCTGGATAACTGTGCTTTCAGTGTGTATCTGCCCGGTTCCTCCATAAAATCAAGAAAACATTCATCTACGACCAGAAGGATATCCATTTCTCTGCACACACGTAAAACCCGGAAAAGGAATTCTCTATCTATCGAAATTCCCGTTGGATTATTCGGATTGCAGAGAAATACCATATCAAGGTCTCTGTGCAGCCAGTTGATAAAACTGTCCTGCAGACTGAATCCCTCTTCTTCTCTGAGAAGTACATGTTCTACCTCACAGCCACAGCTCGTAAGCGCCTGCTCATATTCTGCAAAAGTAGGAACCGGAATCAGTGCTTTCTTCGGTTTTACTGCCTGACACAGAGAAAATACCAGTTCCGCCGCTCCATTTCCACAGATCACAGATTCGGATGCCACACCTTCATATTCGGCAATTGCTTTTTTCAAAGGTGCATATCCGACCTGCGGATAATCTTTCATATATTCAAGACTGTCACGTACCGCCTGCTTTACACTTTCCGGCGTTCCCAGTGGATTACAGTTTGCCGAAAAATCCAGACAGTTCTTATAAGTATAGATATTACCGCCATGTACGTGCTTCGTCATTCTTTTTCTCCTTTTTGTGTCCCGTTACAGAAACACAACGCGGAACAAAACACAGATGATCACGCCCAGAATCGCCGTTGCATACATCAGGCGGTTCGCATAACGAATATCTTCTGTCTCTATTTCCCGAATCGCGTCTCCAATTGTAGGTTTCTCATATAATTTTCCAAAATAATATGCATTTCCCGCGAGCTGTACATCCAGTGCACCAGCCATTACAGCTTCTGTCTGTGCCGAATTCGGACTCGCATGATTTCTGCTGTCCCTTTTGAAAATACGGGATGCGTTTCTGCTGTCAAGTCCGATCACAAAAGCTCCGGCAACCATCAGCCAGCCGGAAATTCTGGATGGAAGATAATTGGCTGCATCATCCAGTTTCGCCGCGCATCTTCCAAAATACAGATATTTATCATTTTTATACCCGAGCATGGAATCCATGGTATTGATTCCCTTATACAAAAACATTAAAGGTACACCACCGATTGCCATATAGATCATCGGTGCGATCACACCATCAGAAGTATTTTCTGCCACAGTCTCCACCGCTGCTTTGGTCACACCCTCTTCCGTCAGCTCCGCCGTATCACGTCCCACGATCATAGAAACCGCATGACGTGCATCCTCAATTGTTCCCTTTTTGAGTGCATCATAAACCTTCATGCTCTCATCACGCAATGATCTGGTAGCAAGCAGCTGATAGCACCAAAAGGTTTCCAAAAGCACACCTAAGGCCGGAAGATGAATATACAGAAAATACAAAACAAATGCCGGAACCAGTAATGTAATGACACAGATCAGTATTACTTCAACCAGTCCTCCAGCCAGTTCACCTTTTTCTGTTTTGGGAAATACTTTTCTGATTCCCTTCTCAAAACTGGAGATCAGCTTCCCGATCAGGCACACCGGATGGTACAACCATCTGGGATCTCCAAATATCAAATCTAAGATAAACCCTGCTGCCAGGGCAATTGTATGGTATGTATATATCAACTCTGTCACTCTCCCCGTCTGCTGTGGTATTTCATGCATTCTTTAAGAAAAGCCTCTGCAACTTTTGGATTTCCATAATAATAAAGATGTGGAAATCCAGCCAGCATAGTTTCTGTGCCATGAATACACTCCCAGTTTCTCATACTTTCCGGTTTTGCTGCATGAAATGCTTTCCCGCAGTTTTCAGAATCAAAATAATGAAATTCATGAGCAGGGATCTCTCCTAATGTCTCACATCCCAAAACTGAATGATTCTGTATTAATGTCACATAGCCAAAGCGATTCAGACGTGGTGTACGATATGCCCTGCCCGGAAGCACGCCTGCCATGTGGTAAAATTTTTTATCCATTGCTTCCATTTCTTCATGAAGATACATAAAGCCTCCGCATTCTGCCATACATGGCATACCACCGCTAAGTGCTTTTTGTATTTCTTCTCTCATAGATGCATTTTTTTCCAGTTCTTTTCCATTTAATTCCGGATAACCTCCATATAAAAGCAATCCATCCAGTCCAACCGGTAATTTCTTATCTCTGATCGGAGAAAAGTGTACAAGCTCTGCCCCCATCTTTCGCAAAAGCCGGAAATTATCTTCATAGAAAAAGCAAAATGCTTCATCGTCCGCCACACCAATCCGAAGGGGATGTTTCAGACAGAAATCTATCCGAGGTTCTTTCGCAGATAATTCTCGTGCACTTTCTGCAAGCTGCAGGATTGCATCAATATCCAGAGTTTTTTCCAGAACCTCAGCCAGTCGGTGAAGGTTTTCTTTTAACTCAGGGATCTCATCCGGAAGCACTAACCCCAGATGTCGGCTCTCGATCACACAATCATCCATTTTGGGAACATATCCAAGAACTTTTATATTCAGTTCTTTCTCCAGAAGTTCTTTCATTCTTGGATAGAGCATTGGTGACATCTGATTAAAGATCACACCCTGTATATGACTGTCCTTCCTGTATTCCATAAAGCCTTTCACATATGCTGCAAGAGAAACACTCATACCTCTGCTGTTTACGATCAGAATCACAGGCGTATCTGTAACAGACGCCAGATCGTAAGCACTTGCTTTCGTTGTTGTCCCTGCAACACCGTCATAAAATCCCATTACTCCTTCCATAACAGAAATATCACAGTCCACCGCATTTTCACAGAAGAGATATTTTGTAGTTTCACTGTCTGTAAAAAAGGTATCCAGATTTCTTGATTTTGCGCCTATGACACGACTATGGAACATCGGATCAATATAGTCCGGCCCACATTTAAAAGATGCTGTTTTCAGACCACGATTCACCAGTGCCTGCAAAAGTCCACATGTGATCAGCGTTTTTCCGCTTCCACTGGCTCCTGCTGCCAGGAGAATTCTTGCCGCTTTCATACAAAATTCTCCTTTTTATGCGCCTGTATGGTAATAATATAAATAGGATTTTCTCCCATCATCATATGATATCTACCGATTTCTTTGGATCTGGACACACCAAGCTGCACAACTTCACTCTCCCACTTCCACTCGCTGCGTTCTGTCTGCATTTCCTTTATGCAGGACAAAGTTTCTCCGACCGTTTCAAGTGTAATACAATTTATGACCATACGAACCTGTGGATTTTTTTCAAGAAGAAGTTCCACAATTTCTTTCATATTTCCGGAAGATCCACCAATAAAAGCATGGGTAGGAGCCGGAAGTTCTTCCATTGCTTCAGGGGCCGTTCCTGCTATGATCCTCATATGATCTAACGCAAATTTCTTTTTATTTTCCTCGAGAAGCACAAGTGCATCCTCTTTTTTCTCAATGGAATATACGCTTCCCTGACTTGCACGAAGTCCCATCTCCACAGATACAGAACCAGTTCCGGCCCCGATATCATAGCAGACCGAATCCTCTTTAAGACATAACTTTGCCAGCGAAACTGTTCGTACCTCTGTCTTGGTCATCGGTGCTTTTCCACGGGTAAATGCATCATCTGGAAGTCCATGTGTGGTCAATGCTGTTTTTGCATCCGGATTCCAGGCACAGATCACACTCAAGGCATCTCCTCTGTAATCTGTAAGTTCCCTCGCCTGTTTTACAAATATTTTCTCATCCTCATAAGACAGATTCTCCCCGACATAAAGCTGCACTTCACCCATTCCATAATCCGTCAGTTTCTGTGCAAGATGTGCGGTTCCATCTGAAGTGCCAAGAATTGCAAAAACCTTCTGATTTGTTCGAATCAGGGATACCAGATTGCATACTCTTCCATGTGCACTGACAATCTTTGCATCATCCCATGAAAGACCAATTTTTGACATAAAATAAACAACAGAGGATATACCGCAGATGATTTCGGCATTTCCGTCCAAAGCTTTCAAAAGTCCTTTTGCCCCACTGTAAAAACCGACATCACCGGATAGTGCGATCACAACTTTTTCATATTCCGGATGTTTCTTAATATACTCTGCAATCTCAGCACTTCTGTATTCATAAAAGACATCCTGTCCCGGAAGTGCCACTGCATCTGCCATCCTTCTGGCGCCTATGATCAGATCCGCCTGTTCCACTGCCTCATTGCCCTGAATCGTCAATGTTTCCTTGCTTCCCATTCCAATTCCCAAGAGAACTACATGTGGTGTCGGCTGGAATCCAAATTTCTCTGGCAGCATACGTTTGCATTCTTTTACAGAAATTCCCTTTTCCTGCACCGGACGGCCAATGATCACAGGAATTGCGCCACATTCTGTGGCAGCCTGAATCTTTTCTTCAAATCCGCCTGCTTTTCCGGAATCTTTTGTTACCAGATATCTGCAGTCATACTGACGCAGCATGGCAGCATTCAATTCTTTCGAAAAAGGACCCTGCATGGCAATCAGATTTTTGCCCTCGAATCCCAACATGCGACAGGTTTCGATCACATTCTGAATGGAAAGGACTCTTGCAAACATTCTTTCCTGATAACCCGGAATTTCTGTATAAGCAGAAAGTTCCTTACTGCCCGTCGTAAGCAGAACATTTCCCGATACATGTTTCAGATAATCTACTGCTGCCTCTGTATTTTCTACATAAACTGCATCTTTGTGAACGCCTCCTTCACGAAGGACTCTCACATAAGAAACTGCTGTGTTTTCACAGGCCTCACGGATATTTACTGTCACTTCTGCCGCATATGGATGTGTTGCATCCAAAACCAGTTCCGGTCTTTCTGCTGCAAAAAGCTCCTGCATCTGTTCTTTGTCAAGGCGTTCTGCACGAATCGATAAAAATTCATTTTCTTCAAGAGATCTGGATCCATATTCCGTCGCGACACAGGCAAGTACAGATACTTTATTTTCACTCAGAAACCGGCTGATTTCATAGCCTTCTGTAGTACCAGCAAAAACAATTGCTTTATACATTCCGATATCCTCTTGGAGTTACCATTTTGCCATTTATTTCTTTTGTCTGGGAATTTCCGATAAATACTGTGGTGAACATATCAACCTGTCTATCTCGAAGTTCTTTCAATGTCATAACCTGATATTCTTCCCCTTCTCTTCCGATATTGCATACTGTTCCGCAAACTGTTTCCGGAGATTTGTACTGCATCATCAGATCGCAGGCTTTCTGTAAATAATCATGGCGTTTTTTACTGGAGGGGTTATAGAGACAGATTACAAAATCCGCCTGAGATGCACCAAGAAGTCTTGCTTCAATCTTTTCCCATGGAGTCAGAAGATCACTTAAGCTGATCAGGCAGAAATCATGGATCAGCGGTGCACCAAGGACTGCCGCTCCGCCAAGTGCGGCTGTTACTCCCGGAACGATCTCCAGTTCTACTTCCGGATATTTTTCTCCTACTTCATACATCAGTCCGGCCATACCATAGACTCCGGCATCACCGCTGCAGATCATGGAAACCCTTTTGCCTTTCATAGCCTCTTCAAAAGCCAGCACACATCTGTCCACTTCTTTTTTCATTGGTGTGGTCAGATATTCTTTATCTGGAAATGTATCTTTGACAAGATCCACATATACCGTATATCCAATGATCGTATCACTGTCTTTCAAAGCATTCATTGCAATACCGGTCATCTGATCACAGCCTCCCGGTCCGATTCCAACTACATATATTTTATTCAAAATGAACCTCCCAGTTCCGGAGTGCAAGCGCGGTTGTCACGCCATTTCTCCCTGTCTTATTTTTGATCAGGCGGCCCTGCTCCGCACCCAGGACTGCACTTCGTTCACAGACATTATTCACGCCTGTGATCTTTTTTACAAATTCGGAAGGGGTAAATTCCCCCTCTGCATGACTCAGCTCTTCTTCCTCAAATGTGATAAACGGGATTCTCCAGTCTTCTGCAAGTTTTTGAAGCCCCACTTCGTCTTTTTTGATGGAAATGCTTGTCAGCTTCTCTACTGCCTGGCTGTATATATCCGCGTCCGCCAGACAGACACTAGCTTCTTTTTCAATTACATCTGCTTCTTTATTCCTGCGGCAGCCCATTCCCAGTGTCACCACCCTGGGAATGATCTGCACCGTGGATGTAAACGGCTTACAAGTTGGATGAATGGTTACTGCAATTCCAATCTCCGGTTTATCCTGCGTGTCTTCCGAAGGCTCTTCCAGACCTTCCGGCAACTTTCCTGTCCATGGAAATTCACTGTAAAATCCGACAGGTTCTCCCGCAAGCAAGGCTGCCGAAACCTCCTTTGCCGCTTTCATATTCTGAATCCCACAGCAATTCTTTTTTGCAAAGACATCCACTGCAAAGCGATGATGAAGATCTGTCGCTGTCGTTACGACTGGAACTGCACCCAGAAGCTCCGCAACTTCCAGAGTCAGTTCATTCGCACCGCCAAGATGTCCTGATAACAGAGATATCACAAACTTTCCACATTCATCGATCACCAGTACCGCCGGATCAGACTTCTTACTTGCTACGTAAGGTGCAATGCTGCGCACCGCGATTCCACAGGCTCCGACAAAAATAATCGCATCATCTGTCTCAAAATGGCGGCCTGCCCAGATTCCTGTACTTTCCGCAATCGAATCATCGAGATATTTACTTTTCTTATAAATTTCTGCCGTATAACCTTTGCCCTGAAGGTCTTTTTGCAGGTCTTCCGCAGTCATATATCCTGTAAGACTGAAACAAATGATTGAAATACGCATTATTTAATTCTCCATTTAGATCGGATTATTTACTGCGCGTTCTCACTCTGTTGCTTCACGGAATTCGGTAGTGAATCCCGGATCATACAGTTTTGAGCGATCATAGTGAGCTGCTTTTACAGAATCCCCGATGATCATCAGTGCAGTCTTTGTGATATTGTTTTCTGCAGCAGTCTGTGCAAGCGTGCCTACTGTGCAGACAAATTTCTTCTCATCCGGCCAGGTTGCCTTGTATACAATTGCCGCCGGCGTATCAGCTGTATATCCGCCTTCGATCAGTCTGCGGCTGAGTTCTTCCAGCATACCGGTGCTTAAGAAAACAACCATCGTTGCCTGATGAGCTGCAAATGACTGAATGCTTTCTTTGGATGGAACCGGTGTACGGCCTTCCATTCTTGTGATGATCACACTCTGTGAGATATCCGGCAGAGTATATTCCAGATTCAGGGCACTTGCCGCACCGCAGAACGCACTGACACCAGGACAATAGTCATACATAATGCCCTTCTCATCCAGAATATCCATCTGCTCACGGATTGCACCGTAAATACAAGGATCACCTGTATGAAGACGCACAGTCATCTTCCCTTCTGCTTCTGCTCTCTCCATAACGGAGATGACTTCTTCCAGTGTCATCTTCGCACTGTTATGAATCGTACAAACATCCTTGCTGTATTCCAGCAGCTGCGGATTTACCAACGAACCCGCATAGATGATCACATCTGCCTCCTCCAGATACTGTTTACCTCTGACTGTGATAAGATCCGGTGATCCCGGTCCTGCTCCAACAAAATGTACCATGTTTTTATTCTCCTTTTTTATATATAATTGTTTAATTTGTCATTTACTCTCAGCTGAATTTATTTTACGGATCAGTTCTTCTGCATGCTTTGTCTGGCCAAGATATCCAAATTCATTGGAAAAGATCACTGCACCCAGAAGGATCTGCTGATAAGAACGATGATCCAGATAAAACTGGATATGTCGGGTCACATCCTCCATCGCTTTCTGTAAAATATGATAACGATCAAGCACATGCAGGGCCTCATCCGTCGTGTTGCATGCCAGAATCTCTCTGGCACATTCCAGATCTGCTCCGGAGCGTATTGCTGCCGCACACAGAACCTCCATACGTCCGTCTGCGCTGTGTGAATGTGTATTCATGATTCCAGCAGCAACTTTGACAAATTTGCCAATATGCGAAATAAAAAGAATCCCCTTTACTCCCATGTTCACTGCCATATCAATGGTTTCACCTACATAATTACTGCACTTGATGTTTTTTTCAAAAGGAAGATCCATATGCTCCCGAAGGTAATCTGCCCCATAATTTCCCGGAGTCACGATCAGATACTGTTCCCCCTGTGAAAAATGCTGTTTCATTTCTACCTGAATACTCTGAATCAAGGCTTTCTCACTCATAGGTTCTACGATACCGGACGTTCCAAGAATAGAGATGCCACCCTGGATTCCCAGACGGGGATTAAAAGTCTTTTTCGCGATCTCTTCACCTTCTGGAACAGAAATCGTTACTTTCAAGCCACCCTCATAGTGGTATCGATCTGCTGCATCCTCCACTGCTTTCAGGATCATGGCCTTTGGCACAGGATTGATTGCTGCTTCTCCCACTTTCTGTGAAAGTCCCGGACGCGTCACTCTTCCGACACCTTTCCCTCCATCGACCGTAATCTCAGAGGATTTCGGACATTTTTCCACTCTGGCATAGACCAGAATTCCATTCGTCGTATCCGGATCATCTCCCGCATCTTTACGTACTGCGCAGATCACTGTATCTTTTTCCATACAGACGTCATGCAATTCCAGATGGAGAAGAATTCCCTTTGGTGTCATAAGATCTGTCTCGTTCTGTTTCTGACCTCCGAGAAGCATTTCCGTGGCACCTTTTGCAGCTCCCGCCGCACAGGATCCGGTCGTATAGCCGAAATGAAGTTTCTTTTGATTTTTAATTACATAATAATCTTCCAGTCCTGTTTTATGTGCCATAACTTCCTCCTTCACATATGTCATTTTATTATATTATTTTGCCAAAAAAATGTCAATGAAACACCCTTTAATTAATCTTACATTCCTCATTTATCCGGAATACCTTTTAAAATATTTCTGCACAAAAAAACCAGCCCACTTTCGGACTGGTCTTTTGCATTTTATGTATCTTTTTAATAAATAATGATCGGATATCCGCCGTCAATCGTATTATAGATCAGTGCTGCCTGATCTGTCGGAAGGTTGATACAGCCATGACTTCCGGCGCCACTTTTATATCGGTTTCCTCCGAAAGAAGACTGCCAGGATGCATCATGAAGCCCCTGCCCATATACAAATGGCATCCAGTAATTTACTTTTACGTTGTATCCATATTCCTGACTGCTCAGGTTATATGGACTTGCCTTGTAGGCAATCGGCCATGCTCCTCTGTATGTCTCCCTGCCGGCTTTTGGTGCTCCACTGACGATATCTGTTTCTGTCACAAGTGCTCCATCTTTGTACAGCCACAGATGCTGGTTATCCAGACTTACTTCTATATAGCTTCCGTTCAGATCATCTGCACCGTTACGCTGCATGCCACTGATGCTGTATACCGGATCTCGTGTAACTGCAGTACCACTCGCAAGATCTGTCAGCAACTGCTGCACTTCTCCATCCTGATCGATCTGAAATCCATATTCATTATCGGATACCGTGACATCATTTCCATAGGATGTGTGGAATGTACGTGGAACATAGATGGTATTATACTTCGCTGCAAGATTCTGTACATAAGACTTCACTGCTTCCTGATCAATATTCAGGCTGTCATCTGTAATCTGCAGCCATGTCTCGATTGTTCCTGCATCAATTACTTCCGTCGTACTTCCCAATGTATATGTAACTGTAGTACTGCGATATTTATTCAACTGATCATTCAGTCCTGTAACTTTATTCTGCATTTCATCAGAAACCGTTACAGAAGGCTGCTGATAAACATTTGTATCCAATGTGATCTGAATATCCCCACCAAGAAGCTTCAGCCGAAAATTATCATCCAGCATCTGATCTACATAGCTTTGAAGTCTGGTCTCATCAATTTTATTTCCCTGCACATCATTGACCAGAACAAACTGCTTCTGCTGTTCGTCATATTGAACCGCTGCATCCACGGATGCCGTACGCTCTTTACCTCCAAAATTAGAAGACGCAAGAGCTTTCTTTTCCTGTTCTTCATCCTTCTGGATCTGATATGCGATCTTGTAATCTTCCTGCGTGGCAAAGATCTTTCTGTTTGCTTCCCGCGTTGTCTGCAATTCTGTAAGCTCACTTTTAAGTGCTGACTCATCCAGATCATATCCAAGTTCACTCACCGTTGTCTGATAGACATCCGAGCCACCTTCTTTGAACTGTACCTTACGGCTGCGAAAAGCATCCAGAAGCTTCTGTTCTGCCTTATCTGCCGTCAGCGTGGAAACATCCATCCCGTAAATAGATATTTTTCTTCCAAGTGTATTGGTATCTGAAATATGTATGTAAGTAAAAAGCCCCGCCGTAAGAACAACCACACCTCCGATACATGCGCCCAATATGATTTTCTTTGCTTTTCTGCTGAGCTTAAATTTGTCTGCCATAATCTCTTTCCTCTTATCTGCTGTATTGTCAATTTATGCACGTATTCTGATTCTTATTATATTACAGAGAAAAATGGACTTCTGTAATCTGAGGTTTCTGTTTATCTCTGGCAATAAATTATTTTACCTTTTAATAACCAGAACTCTTCTCATAAGGTGTTGTATAGATTTTCAGGAATTTATCATATTCTTTGTTACTGTAAAAATATCTTCTGTTATGACGGCTGATATCAAGGCAGTCAAAACCCTTTCTTTTGAGCAGTCTGTATGTCTTTTCATATGCACTTCCTGTCATTGTATTTAACTGCCACAGTGAAAAATTAAGCGCCCAATTAACAAATGCCCTTTCTAAGGTATCATATAAACCTCTGTCTTTTAGCTCCTTTTGCATAGCCAAAAGCGCAATATAGAAACAATCCCATGATTTCTCTCTTGTACGCGACAGAGATGTTCTGACATTAACTCTCTGATGGATCAAGACCTCATCTACTGTAGAAATTCTGGAAGCACAGGCAAGCGCAATAAAAACAAAGAGCATATCATTTGTTGTTCGAAGATTCTGATACTTGATTCCCAATCTCCTGACATACTCCCTCTGGTATAATTTATCCCATGGCCAGCCATTAAACATTCTAAAAATATTATTTCTTACATTTTCATCAGTTGCTGCAAACGGCTCTTTTTCCGGAAAATACTGCTTCCGAAATGCCCATGTGCATTTTTTGTATACTTTCTCTGTATGATCATAGAGGTCTGCATTAAACACACATACTTCTGCCTCTGTTTCTTCCGCTCTGTCATATGCGGCTTTCAGCATATTTTTCTCAAAGAAATCATCTGCATCCAGAAAAGCCAGGTATTTTCCTCTTGCAACATCCATTCCATTATTTCTGGCTGCTCCTGCTCCCTGATTTTCCTGATGAATGACTCTGATTCTGGCATCTGCTTTTTCGAATTCTTTCAGAATTACCAGTGATCCATCTGTTGACCCATCATCCACACAGATAATTTCAATCTCTCTCAGAGTCTGCTTCAGCAGGCTATTTAATCCGTCTTTTAAGAATTCTGCCGCATTGTATACCGGAATTATCACCGAAACCGCAGGTATATCATTACTCATATCTATTCCCCTTTGATTAATGCAACATTTTTTTCAGCTTTCGCGGAGCAAAGGTAATCGCTCTTCCAATTTTTAAAGATGAAGAATTTTCCATGTCATCTATTTTTTTCTGAAGTTTTTTCACCTTGTTTTCGCTCTTTTTCAATGCCTTCGCCAGTTCTGCTTCGCTTCCAAACCTGAGCAGCTCTTTTCGAAATGTTTCATCAAAAAAGCCATCCATATCATCTACTAATCGATTGATATCTGTCCATTCTTTTTCCGTAAAATATTTTTTGTCAAAAAGTCCCCTGTTCTTCGCCTCTGAAAGTTCTTTATGCATTCTCTCCAAAAAAGCATATTTGAATTCCATTGTAAGTCTGAACAGATTCCACCGATAAGATATATATTTCAAAGATACAGCCGGTTTCTCCAGTTTTTCTTTTAGCTCCGGTCGTTTTTCAAGAAATTCTTCAATAGATTTAAATTCATCACAGATACAATATATTTTGGCAGCTGCTTTTACCGATGAATTTGCATTATCTGTGCGATAATGAAGGTAGGCATCCCGAAGCAGCAATGCCCTTTCCGCACTTGCCCATACTTTAAACGCAAACCCTGTATCCTGATAAGAAGCACCCGGTGTTTCCGCAAAAGATACATGATTTTCCAACAGCCATTCTCTCCGATAAATCCCGCTCCAGATACATGGTCTCACCCGAAAGATTTCCGGATGTTCCACCGGCCTGAACACCTGATCATACAGATCATATTCTTTTAGCACTTCATAATATGTGCTCTGAGGTTCCGGCTGCGATACATAAGAATAATAGTTTGATTTCACAACATCTGCATGATTTTCTTTCGCTGCTTTATATAATTCATCAAACATATTAAGATCTGCAAAATCATCCGTTTCAATAATGCCTATATATTCTCCTGTCGCATTTTGAAGTCCAACATTCATACTATGTCCGTACCCCGAATTCGCTTTATGGATCACTTTGATACGATTGTCTTTCTGCGCATATTCATCCAGAATATTCCCTGTTGAATCTCTGGATCCATCATCTATACAAATAATCTCTATGTCCTTTAAAGTCTGATTTACTACACTGTCCATGCATTCTTTTAAAAATTTTTCAACATTGCATGCCGGCATTAGTATGGATACTTTTGCCATCTTCCATTCCTCCTGATCTGTCATTATCTTGCACGAAGCTTTCGAATGATTGCTATGCCTGTACATTTTATTCCGTTTTTTCTCATATACCTGAATATCTTTTTCACCAAATACCCCGGTGTCGTTAATACCTGCAGCATTTTGCCCACACCGGATGGTTCTGTTATTCTCTTATAAAGATAAATATCATTTATGCAAAAAACTCTTTCAGCCCTCAACAGAATACGTTTTACAAAGCATCTATCTGTATCTATTCTATTATGAAAGTCCGTTTTTTCCCCGATAAGTAAATCTTTTTTCAAAATCTGCATGGATACGGGCGGTAATATATCCTTATTCTTTTTCAGCTGATTTCGCATTTCTTTCCCTGTTATTACCTGCGCGTAAGAGCCGCATCTGTAAAATTCATCTGAAAGATTTTTATATCGTTTCGCGAGTTTTGTATTTTCATAAAAAACTGCCCCGGAAAACAGCAGAATATCCAGATGTTTCGCCTCACATATATTCCACAACTCTTCCAAAGCAAATGAAGTGAGCAAATCCCCACTATTCATAAAATACAGATATTTCCCCTCTGCTTTATTTAATACTTCATCCCCGCGTGTTATCTGGCCGGGCTTTGTCTGATCGATTATCTCGATATCATTTACGATTGACTGCGCTGAAAGTGAATCCAGCGTTTCTTCCATATATTTATCTGTATCACCTGCAGAAATAATTACCGTAATTTTTTTCATAATCCTAATCTCATACACCATTTCGTTTTTTCAATATTTATAGCATACTTTGTTTACTATTTAATTGCAATCATTTTCCATGATATTTTTTCAGACCCTGTCGAATAGCTGCCCCAAAATATTAATTTTCTGTCACAAACCCTTAATTTTTACACCAGACAGCAATTTTGTGATAGGATAATTTTATCATGAAATGAAGGAGAAGATTGTGTTGAAACCGACAAATACCGATTACCTTTTTAAATTTTCCATTGTAACAGCCGTTTATAATGTAGAGCCCTACCTTTCCGAGGCAATTGACAGTATCCTTTCACAGGATATAGGTTTTATCGAATCCGTAGAGCTTATTCTTGTCGATGACGGATCCACCGATGCTTCCGGAGCTATCTGTGATGAATATCAGCATAAATATCTGGAAAACATCGTCGTAATACACAAACCCAACGGTGGCGTTGCCAGCGCACGAAATGCAGGTATCGCTGTGGCCCGTGGAAGATACGTTAATTTCATGGATTCTGACGATAAACTGACTCCTGATACACTTTCTTCCGTCTATGACTTTTTTATTGAGCATGATAAAGAGGTGGATCTTGTTTCTGTTCCTATTTTTTACTTCGAACAAAAAAACGAACCACATCGCCTGAATTACAAATATGCTTCCGACAAAGCGCAGGTCATTGATCTGACCACGCATTATTCTTATGTACAGATGTCATCAGCATCTGCTTTTTTCAAAAGAGAAGCTCTGAACGATCATACATTCGATACCTCTCTTCGTTATGCAGAAGATTCCAAGGCGATCATGGAACTACTTTTAGAGAATCCCCAATATGGCATTGTCCCACAGGGGCGCTACCTGTATCGTGCCCGTACATCCATGAATTCTGCCCTGAACGGTTCTAAATCGCACAGAGAATGGTACATTGACTGCCTCAAGAACTACATATTCTGGGCATTGGATGAGGCGAAATCCCGTTTCGGAGCCATTCCGGATTATGTACAGTACAATGTCATGTACGATCTGCAGGGACGCTTCAAAGTTGATGAAATTCCAGAAACCGTATTGACGCCTCATGAAAAAACTATTTTTTTGAAAATGCTGTTCGATGCTGTTTTTCAGATTGACGACCACATCATCCTTGAGCAGAAAAATCTATCCATGGAACTGAAGGACTATATCATGAGCATAAAAAAAGCACCGGATTCCGGAACTTTGCAGTTTGACGACAAGAGCGAAGATGCCTGGTTTCAATATCCCGATCTGAGTACCGGTCACGCTTCATCTTATCAGCTTCGTCTGACTTCCATGGAACTTATGAAACATGATATCCTGCTGGAGGGTGCAGCTAAGATCTATCTGCGTTTTCCATATCCAGCCAATCTGTTTCTTCGAATCACAACCGGTCATGCTACACATATGGTAAAATGCTGTTTCCGCGAAGATCCGGAACACGTTTTTCGTTTTAATGGACAGAAACTTGCTGTATTCCTGAAATTTACAGCAGTCATTCCATACGAAATGTTTTCTGGTATTACACATATCGAATTTTGCTGGGATTGCGATGGGCATACGATCTGTTATCACAGTTTACACCGTATGTCGGAATTTCCTCTTGCATATGGACAGCAAAAGCTTCTTCTGAACAAAAAATCCTATTATGCTACACTTTCTTCGCAGATGCTTACATTTGAAGAAGCCACTCCTGTATCAAAACTGAAAAAACATACACTTTCTGTGCTTCGAAGGGTTCGGAAGATTTGTTATTTAAAATAACATTCAAAATATTTTTCTTATTTTCCTGTTTTCTTTGTATTGCAATATTTTTGCCAATATGGTAGCATTCAATTAAACAGAATTAATTTATATGCTATATATTGTTATTTAAAATAACATTTTATGAAAGGTAAAAAGATTCTCAATGAAAAAATTATCTATGACACGACTTGCCGAACTTGTTTCCGGCAAGCGAAAAGAAAAATCCATGACTCAACAGGAGCTGGCTGATGCTACCGGCATCAATCGTTCTCTGTTATCCCGTCTGGAGAAAAAAGATTTTATTCCATCAATTCCACAACTGGAAAGTCTTGGAGAATGCCTTGGATTTGATCCGGATGAAGCATTTACTGAACAGTCCGCTTCCCGGTTGCCATCTCCTTCTCCTTTGAACATTGCTGTCGCAGGCACAGGTTATGTCGGTCTTTCCATTGCAACATTACTTGCACAGCACAATCATGTTACTGCTGTTGATATCATTCCTGAGAAAGTTGATCTGATCAACAAACGCAAATCTCCGATTCAGGACGAATATATCGAAAAATATCTTGCAGAAAAAGAGCTTGACCTGACAGCTACACTGGATGGCGAAGCTGCTTACACAAATGCTGATTATATAGTCATTGCGGCACCGACAAACTACGACAGTCAGAAAAACTATTTTGATACATCTGCCGTTGAAGCTGTGATCGAACTTGTCCTCAAAGTAAATCCACATGCGATCATGGTCATCAAATCCACGATTCCGGTCGGCTATACAGAATCTGTCAGAAAGAAATACAATACAGCAAATATCATTTTCAGTCCGGAATTTCTTCGTGAATCCAAAGCACTGTACGATAACCTGTATCCAAGCCGCATTATCGTTGCTACAGATCCGGATGATCCGAAACTGGTACAGGCGTCCCACAATTTTGCAGCTCTTCTCCAGGAAGGTGCTCTGAAGGAAAACATTGATACATTATTTATGGGATTTACTGAGGCAGAGGCTGTAAAACTGTTTGCAAACACCTACCTTGCACTTCGTGTTTCCTACTTTAACGAGCTGGATACTTACGCTGAAATGAAAGGTCTGAATACGCAGAACATTATTCAGGGTGTCTGCCTGGATCCTCGTATTGGAACACATTACAACAATCCTTCCTTCGGTTACGGTGGATACTGTCTTCCAAAAGACACCAAGCAGCTTCTCGCCAACTATAACGATGTTCCACAGAATATGATGAGTGCGATCGTTGAAAGTAATCGTACGCGTAAAGATTTCATTGCAGACCGTGTATTACAGAAAGCCGGTTATTACGGTTATGATGAAGAAAATACTTACAATTCTTCCATGGAAAAATCAGTCACTGTAGGTGTTTATCGTCTGACTATGAAATCCAACTCTGACAACTTCCGTCAGTCTTCTATTCAGGGAGTCATGAAGCGAATCAAAGCCAAGGGTGCTTCCGTGATCATCTATGAACCAACCCTGAAGGACGGATCTACCTTCTTTGGAAGCAAAGTTGTCAATGATCTTGATAAATTTAAAAATCTGAGCGACTGTATCATCGCAAACCGTTACAGTCAGATCCTGGATGATGTAAAAGATAAAGTATATACCCGAGATCTTTTCCAGAGAGATTAGAAATAAAAAAATCCCTTCCACTTACGTGGAGGGGATTTTTTGCTATAAACGTTTAATATTCTATACAAATATTAGAACTTTCCTGCATCTGCAGCTTCCTGTACCGAAACAGGAAATCTTGATTTTAAGCCATTTCTTCCAGCAAAATGTAGGAATACTCAAGAAATAAACGACATTTCTACACTTTTTTATACACCGTTTCACCTTGTATTACATTATTCGCTTTATCAAGGATATTCTCCCCCTTTGAATCCTGAAGGGTATCGAGAAACGAATATCTCGAAGGGTAGTCTTTAAATGCGGTCCCTACAATTTTTGTACCGTCCGCTTTATGCGCTGTATAACCTCGCAACAATGTTTCCTCTGTGATTGTATCCTCGGTCAGATCTATGAGGGTCTTACCGCTATAAACGACTTTACTTGTAGCCATTTAAGCCTCCCTTCTACCCGATAGTTACCGTGGTACCTCCAGCGGGATTTTCACTTTCCTGATACGGAATTGCTGCAACTGTAACCTGTGATAAGTAGTTATATCCTTCTTCAGTATCTGGTAATACAGTCTGTTCTGTGGTTTTCGGTGTAACTGTCTTGGCCTGTGGTTTGGCGTCTTCTGTTCCGGACATCGTTCCCTCAACGCCAAGCAACGTAATACCCTCTCGAATATTAGCAGGAACCAATTTTTCTTTTTCTGTATCTACAATTCCAACTTTACCAGAACCATCATGATATCCCTGAGGAACTGTATATTGCTCATCCTTAGAAGAAATTGTTCCAGCCACAGCACTATTGTTTTTCATAGTACCAGTCAGTTTCTTACCTCTTACATAAGCGGTCTTTCCCTGAAGAATTTCAGCAACAGCAGCCGTCGCATCACTAGAATCTACATCGTACTTACAAGTACCGGTGATAGTCTCTCCTTTTTTATCATGAGCTGTAAATCCATCGAGAATTTTATCAGCAGTGACAGTATCGCCACTTAAATCGATCAGTGTCCGTCCACCATAAATTACTTTGTTAATAGCCATATTCGTATCATCCTCTCTTTTAAAAATAAAAAAGAACGGTTTCCCGCTCTAATTACTCATTTTTATTTGCCTGTTTGATAATCTGATTTACATAATTACTGAGACCTGCCATTAAAATCCCCTGAACAATTGCTGTAAAGACCGCCATAGCAATCTCCTGACCGTTACCTAATGGCGATGTTGCCAGAACCCAAATTCCACAAAGAACGATTCCTCCTGCCCCCAGAAGCATAGGGATATATTTATCCTTAACCACCTGTGTCTGCTTCAATGCCATTCCGCAGAAATACAGAACAATCGCTACAACAATCAGTTCCGGTTTTACATAATTCATAATCTGTTCCATGATTGATTCCTCCTACTGATTTTTTTGAGTATATGTTGATTTATGAATGGGTAGTTTGTTGACTTCCGACATAACTTTCTTCGCCGAACCATTTCCTCCCATTTTTTCATAAGGCTTATAGAGATAATCATGCAGATTTTCATATTCATCCTGCGTAATCCAACCCCGATCGATATAGGACATGCCAAGATATACGATTCTGTCATGAGCAAGCCCAATCAACATCTGTGTTCTCACATCTTTTTTCTCGCTTCTCTTCTGGATGTATGCCCAAAAACCAGAAGAAGCGACAACTGCACATACAATCGTCGCTACCATTTGAAACCATGGCTCCATATAGGTACCCTCCCATATTTATCTTGTTTTATCGACTATAATCATCTTTTTATTGACAATCTCAATCGATTTTTCAAATAAATCTTCGTAAAGACCTATTAAATTTTTTCTTTGTTCTTTGGATAGAAGTTTATAAAAACCACCCATCCAGCTTCGAAACATATTTTCTACATTTTCATACGAAATTTCCTCATTCTTCACTTTTACAGCAAGCCTTTTGAGTTTTCTACGCATCGCAGTAACTCTCTTTGGATTGATTCGTTTGATTACTTTACCGGAATCGGTCAAACTATATTTGATTTGCAGAAATTTGTATGTACTGGAAATCTTCACAATTCGAGTTTTCTTCCTATTGATATGGATTCCATATTCTTCTGCAATCTGATGAATATGATCCAGCAAATCTAACAATTCTTCTTTGCTCGGGTTCATGATATACCAGTCATCCATGTATCTTCCATAGAATTTCTGACTTCGCACATACTTGACATAATTATCGATCCGATATGGATAATAAATTCCAATAACCTGAGATAGCTGGTCGCCAATATTAACCGATTTCTCCATCCATTTTTCACCAGTCAACTTTGACTCTGGAATATTTCTATACTCCAACTTATTGAAAGTATCTGTCATACATGTGGCATATTCTTCGTCTGTCATGTAAGAAACATCGATTTTAAACCCGTCAAAAATTTGCGTTAATAACCAATCAATAAATTCATCGTCATCAAATAGCCTCAACAATTCTCGTTTGGCAATTTCATGAATGATGTTGTCATAAAACTTAGAAAAGTCTCCAAACAATATCCAACCTTCATTCCCATACAAACGATAATATTTACGAAGATGAACTTCGAATCTATCTCGCTGATGAGAGATTCCTCTTCCTTTTATCGAAGCACAATTATCATAAATAATATGCTTTTTCACTTCAGGAAGTAAAATCTCATCGCATAAAACATGTCGAATAATACGATCTCTAATTTGAATACTTGTTATAGGTCTTACTCGACCTCTCTCAAACAGCGTGAATTCTTGTGTCGGTCCATTTTGAAGTGTCCGATTTATCAAATCATCTTGAATAGAAAAGATATACCTCAGAAAATTCATCATGAATTTCTGTGTTGTTTCTTTCCATTTGCTGGTTTTGACAGAGGCCTTATAAGCCCTATACAAATTGTTGGCGTCACAGACAATCTCCTCATAGTTCATAAATCATTCACCGTGTTAGCAATACTTACCGTAGTAAATTGCGTCCGGCTTTGCTATTTATCCCTTCGGAAAGGACAATGTCTCCTTCTCTGTTGGTTAGGCAGAGAATCCGGACGAACCCCATTAGAGTTCGAAGCGTTGTTGTAGTTCGTATTGCCATTGTTGTTCACATTAGCGAAATTAGCCGAAGAAACGACGCATAATTAGACATTACCCTTTTAACTGTGACCTGATTCGGTTATCTCGTTGACGCCACTTTTTTATCAATCCGATTTCTCGGTCGATAGCTTTAACATAGCGACTATAGAGATTAACATCCACTTCGAATATCTCAACGATTCGTTGTAACTCTTTTAAGAGTTGTTCGCAGTTTACTATGGCTGTATTTTGATAATCTCTTCTTTTCTCATATTCATGCAGCGTGGTCGGATATATAGAATTTGCTGCCCGGATGTTACTCGTTAGCATAGAAGCTAGCTGATCTATTCGATTTTTATAATTCAGCATCAAATATCTATACTTGGAAAAATCCTCAGCGGACTCTTTTCCATAAGCATATTTTACCCGGACAAAATGATCCAAATCTTTTACTCCGAAGCTACGCTGCATCAGCTCGATTAACATATCATGTAATTCAACAGAATAAGTAATCGCTTCAAATTTGGATTCTGTCCGGTCGCTCACTAGGACACTCATGCGTAATCCTTATCCGTAATCTCTTTAAATTCTTCTTCCGTGATCCAATTCATTTTCACGGCATTTCGGACACGCATCTCGTTCCACATTCCCATGTTATAATAGCGTTTTACTTTGTCAAAATTTTTACTACGTCTCATGTCAGCTCTCCTCCTTACAGTTCAATTTCAGACATCATGGCTATATATTCAATATCCGACTGTAATTTAATAAAAGCCAATTCATTTTCTGGAACATCACGAAGTATAAACCAATACTCCTCTCCCATCTTTGTGATCTGTACCAGTTCCATATTCGTATGGACATCGTCTTTTTCGCCGTCATTGATTGTGACATTTAGGCAGTTCCCATCAAAAATGGTCTCATCAATTTCCACAGGCGAAATAAAGTTGTTTCCGTTCAGTTTCAGATTATCAATCACTGTCCCATCAGCCAGAGTAATCTTATAAATCTTATCATCCATTTTGACATTCACCTTTCATTCATTTTTTCTTTTTATAGCACAGATAGCTGTCACCTGCGTACTGTTTTTTTTCGGGGCACAGGGCCCCTGGATTAAAACTAACCAATAGGGAATACCGGACGAACCCCAAAAGAGTCCGAAGCGTTGCTGTAGGTCGCATTGCCATCGTAGCCCACAAAAGCGAAATAAGCCGAAGAAACGACGTCTCTGAGCCAGAAAGTCGCACGGTTTGCAATAAATTTCGGAACCACAGTAAATAAAGCAAGCTGCGTCTTTCCAACTGTATATCGATTCGGAACAATTTTTCCATCTCCAGCCGGTGCGAAAACGTGACTTCCATACATCATAATCTCATTAGGAAGTTCTAAAGTAGAATCAAACCACGCCCCTCCGGAGGGATATCCTTCCGTAACGGCATTTGTCAGATGTTCACGATGAGAAAGAATCAGATTACCAAAAGCACTTGCTGCTAATGTTTTCGCCTGAGCGAGATTTTTCTTATACATTTCAGAACCTACATAACCACCAGTAGTGATGTTCGTCGCGTTCATCTGTGCATTGTAAAGTGGTTTGTCCGGCATAATGACCAAATGAGGTTTTGTAAATGCAGTATCTCCGCAATCATACCAGTAATCAAAATCCACAATCCTCCACGTATAGCTTCCGATAGTCCAATAATCACCTAAGAAAAAGCCCTTAAAGGTACCATTTTTAATATTGGTCTTCTGTTCTTCTGTAACAACACTTCCAAGGTTTTTCCCTCTGTAAATCATTCGGCGCTGTTCCTTCGGCACAAAAGAATCCAGAATAGCAAACAATGCATCATTGGCACCAATTGCTTTGTTTCCGGCCGCAGTTCCAACTAAAAACTTGTCATTTGTAGACAAAGTCTTAATTTGATCAAGCTCTGACAGATTAACCCCGGAAATAAAATCTTTTGAATTCATGAGGCCGATCAGAGCCTTTGCGAAATCGCTTACTAAGATCGTTTTAGTCCCGTTGTTACCATCAATCAAGACAATATTGCTCTCATCCAACTGACGAACTTTCTCATAATCTGTAATTTTCATTTTGTCATATCCTCCTTTTTTTATCTAATGCAAAAAATAACGCGACCATCAATAGGCTGTCCATTACTATCCAGAATCAAAGAACTGGAGTATGCTCTCGCTACAATCGGATCTATGTCACTATCAATAATAGTTCCGTCCGATGAATCAAGAAGCTTGTCATGGTTCTCGTAACCATTATCATAAAGTTTATTGTAAACGGTAAATTCTGTCCGAATTCCTTCTACAATTTCTTCTAAAATCTTCGTTCGCTCCTGCAACTCCAATATCTGGTTTGCCAGATTCGCCTCTACGTTCTCCGAAAGCGTATCTTTCAACTGTTGGAACCACTCATCAAATAAAGCTTGGGCGTTCTCTCGCCATGCAGCCATTTCGGATGTATTATTGTTCGTGTACTCGTTGAACCAGGTCGCCCATAACTGTTTCCAATAGGCATTCGTTTCTTGCATATCCGCCGTTTGCGTCGCATACCAATCATTCCACTGTTTTTCCCAGTCCAGATAGGATTGTTGAATTTCTTCTGTCTGTGCATTAAACCATTTTGACCATTGGTCTTTCCAGAAAGAATTTGTTGCCTCCATGTCCGAGGTTTCTTTTTCATAAAAAGCATCCCATTGGTCTTTCCACTGAGCAACCAACGCATCAATAGACATCTTCTCCAAAGGCGCTGTTACAAATGGACACTCCGATGTTCCAACCGTATTAGTAATATTCGCCTGTCGTATGGATGTAACCCCAGAATTTACTCGAATGTACGCCAATGGATATTGCCAACGATCATTTGTTTTTATCATTGATGGTTTTACCGGATTTGTAGCCGGTGTACCCTTAACGATTTTAATGGTATTTGCTCGAACAGATTCTCGAGAATCCACTTCCAAAATCACAGCATCAATTCGATTCAGAATTACTTCTGACTGTGGTACAGTTAATGGAAGCAAGGCGTCGTTCAATGTCCAGGTATGATTAAACCATGCCCGTCCGATTCCGACATTCACCATCATGCCAGTAGACTCTTTTACCATCATAGCAGTCCCAACATGCTGCAAAATGCCGTCACGAATGATTCCGTCAAAAATACTGGACATTTGAATGGCGTCATATCGCCGGTCTTTGTTCTTTGAGTTATAGAACCCATAAGTGACACTCATTTTTCTTCACCCCTTTCCTGCTATTCTACGGTAACGAATGTCGGATACGAATCAAGTCCTTCTTTGCTCTGGGAACGAATAAATTCTGTGACACGGGCTTTTCCCTCAATGCTGTATTCGTTCACAATCTGGACCATGTCTCCTAAGAAGAAATCCTCTCCATATCGGTACATTCTTGTCGTTTCAACCTTTCCCTCAAACGATTTAGTTGCGATGTTCTCAGCCAGATTTTCCAAACCTCTTTGAGAAAGCTGTGCTTTATACTCAGCATCCGTTAATGTTTCATTATCCACGGTCGAAGAAACATCTCTGGCATCTGTGTAAAGTTCCCTTCGATTCAAACCTGTTCCGGCTCCAGACGAACAAGCTACAGTTGTAGTCTTCCGATCAGCCCCTTCTCCCTCTCCGGCAACCAAAGTAACAGTTTTTAAAGTCTTCTTTGATTCCAGATAATTGGTATTGATTACATTCTCAAACTTGGGAGAAAAGATGACATATGGATTCGTGAACTGATCGTAAGAACGGTCTGCACCGGCATAGAGTTTAAAAACGAATTTGTTATCGTCGGACAGCTTGATTCGGAAACCGATATTCTTGGAATCGCACAGCTTTTTTATGGCATCATACAGATTATCTCCGGTAAACTGTGCATCTACCGTCAACCCAGTAATCGCCGGATCTGTTGATGCTTCGAATATCAATCTTTCCACCTTTCGAGAAGCATCAGAAGGATTGATGATATTCTCATCCAACAGCTTTTTAATTCCATTTTGAAAGTTTCCGCTTAGAATCGTTTGTTTCCAAATAATGCGGCGTTCCAAAATGGATTCCAATGACCTTCCGGTGACTGTGAAATGGTTTCCGTTTTCGGCATCTGATTCAATCTTTCTATCCTCGACAATCATAGTCTGGTCGGATTCTTTCAGCCAGAGATAGTAGTCGTCTTTCAGGATTTCAAGAATAGAATCGTTGATGCTTGTATATACCTCAAAATCACCATAGGCGGAATACCGCTCCGTCCATATAAGCGACTCGAAGGTATCAAGCACTGAAAGCATTTTCAAAGAAGTATCCAGAACAATCAATTCCATAACTATACCCCCTCAAATGCTGTCCGGTTTTCAATCTTAAACTGTACATTGGTCGTTCCTTCTTCAACCACATAAGCAAAAATGTTATCGCCTTTGGATAACTGAAACCAATCTGAGTCTTTGTCAAGACAGTTTAAAATATTGGTATAAATACCATTTCGAAGAAGTGTAATTGATTTATCACCTTTAATCGTTGAAATGATGATTTCATCACCTGCAACCATTCCAGAACCAGTTAGTTTCTCTAACTTATCAGTGTCAATGCGCATTACTTCTCTCGTCCCGGTATTATAAATCGTAATGTTTCTCACATTTCCGATGGCATGGATGGTAATCACAACCCCGATTTCAGCATCACCGGAGTAATATACTGTCTGCTCAGTTTCGTTTTTAATCTCGCCAAATTCGATTAGAGATTCAGTCAAAGATTCATTCGAAAAAGCAAACTCAAACAAAGGTTCCACACCGTAAAAGATAGTTGTGTTGGTTCCATCCGAACCAGCAGAATAAAAATAAGGATCGGGACACACGATGGAAATTTGTGTCGTTTCATCGCTGCTGAAAATATCCGGCTCATTCGATTCCACATAGCCGTAAGTCTCACAAATGCGGTTATCTGTCTCGATGAGAAGCGTCACTCTCTTCTTTATCGGAAAGTATTTGTAGGAGTCTTGTCTTGTGTCTTCGATCTGAGGGGTAAACATCAGTTTTAAAGACATAACAATATTTCTGGAATTCACTCTTGCTGAGTTATACAGTGATCCATCATTCGTAGAAATTTCAGTCGTGTTAATATCAGCTTTGCTCGGTCCTAATCCGCTTATCGATTGAACAGCGAACCCGGATTTTTCCGGGAACGCTAATTCAAATCTCTTGGATTCTCCTAAATAATTAGTTACCGTTACTGCTCTAATCATGTATTACTCACCAGCCCTTTCATCGCCGAAAATTGATTCTTTGTCTGTCGATAAATATCAATTCTCGACAAAGCCTTAGGCGAATAATTATTTTGTGTGAATTGATAGGTGTTCCCCGCAGAAGAACTTTCTCCATTTTGAACTTCCATCTCTGAAACCCGCTCATTCATTCCAGTGCTAACGGACAAAGCCTGATTACGACTGAACAAAGTATTCAATCGCCCAGTCCCTGCTTCAACAGCAGATAGATCAAGCACTGGTCGAATAGTAGGTTGAACGTCCATATCTGCGTCTACATAATCCGCAATTCTGGAAATGACATCATTCAATCCATCAATAGAAGATTTGGCAATTTCCCGTCCGGCTTTACCAGCTTTTGAAACGTTATCAATCAATGCGTTTATAAAACCGATTCCCGCAAAGTCACCAATTCCATAAAAACGTTTGGAAGGGGAATGTTCATCCAATTCGTCTTCCGCCGCTTCTGCTGCCGCGGCTGCCATTGCTCTTGCTTTTGCCTCTGCTTTCCAAGTATTTTCGCTTATACCATTACAAAAACCATCGACCAAATATGAGCCAGCAGATTTGAACTCACCATAATAATCTTTGATAGCAGTTATGGCACCACTCAGCGTAGTTGTAAAAGCGGTTCTGAGTTCACTATCCTTACTTCTAACCCCCGCAATAAACTTAACCATGAGTGTAGAACCGCTAGTTTGAAATTCTCCCTGTTTTCCGTTAATTGCTGTCAATACAGCTTGAACTAGGGTTATGAATGTTGTTGTCAGTTCAGATTTCTTCGCATTTGCTCCGTTGATAAAAGATGCCAACATACTCGATGCTGCTGTTGTTACCCGAGTTCCTGCATTATTGAATGCATTGATAAATCCAGTTACACCGGTTTCCCCGAGAGTTGTCAACGCGGAACTGAAAGAAGTCATACCACTTGTGTCCAGACCAACCATCCCATTAGCCATACTCACAAGGCGATTCGTCTGGGTAATTACACTAGACAGCAGAGTTGTATCAATACCGCTGATACTGTTGTAATAATTGCCGAAATAGGAACCAAACGATGCCATGTCACTACCGAAGCTGGAAAGTGTCATATCATCAGAGAACCATCCACCTTCTTTTGGAAGACTTTTCTGAAGTTCGACAATAGAGGTCGCAGCATTGGTTGTAGCAGTAACAATATTCGCGTCTACATTTTTCATATAGTTGGAATACTGTGCAAAATTCTTACCAAAGGAAACAAGACTTGTCCCAAAAGAGGCAATATCGTTGTCTCCGGTAAACCAACTCACCAATCCACCAGTATTCGGTAAAGTATTTGCCAGTTCAACCACCGCTTTTCCAGCCGTTGCAGAATTCGTAACCGCTTCCACATCGATACCGGCAATCGCATCGGAGTAGGACTTCATCGCCTTACCAAACGGTACCAGATTTTCTCCAAATGCACCCATGTCATTCTCTCCAGTAAAGAATCCAACGACACCGCCGCTATTTGGAACCGTGTTTGCCAATTCAATCAAAGCTTTTCCTGCTGTAGCAGACTCCACAATTACATTTGCATCCAAACCTCTTACTGCTTGTGAGAACAACATCATCGCCTCACCAAAGGGAATAAGCTGCTCGCCAAATGCATCCATGTCATTTTCTCCGGCAAAGAAACCTACTACGCCGCCAGAATTCGGAATCGTGGTTGCCATCTCTGCCATAGCTTTACCGGCAATGGAAGCGTTAGTTACAGCATCGGCATCCAATCCCTGTACCGCGGATGCAAATCCCATCATCGCCTCGCCAAATGGAATAAGCTGTGCGCCGAAAGCGCTCATATCATTCTCACCTGTAAAGAACCCGATTACTCCTCCAGAATTCGGAAGAGTTGATGCCATCTCAGCAAGTGTTCTTCCGGCTGTAGCTGCATTCGCCACTAATTCCCCATCCATACCAGCAATAGCAATAGAAAAATCCCGCATTGCTTCGCCAAACGGAACGAGTTGAGTAGCGAAATCGCTCAGGGAAGATCCTCCCGTAAGCCAAGAAGTCAATCCGTTCAGAATATCAGCCGCAGTCAGAATAAGAATGATTTCCGCTAATGCTTTTACACCGTCTAACATAGAAGGATTAAGCTGTGTAGCACCTTCAATGAAAGGCCGCACATTTATCATAAATGCAGAAAGGTCTGCTCCGATTTGCGGAAACTGACTGGAAACTCCAGACATAAATCCTCCGACAATACCACCTACAAATTGACCGATAGCGGTACCAATTCCCTGTAACAGCTTTCCGCCTTCTCCAATGAGCCATTCCAATCCGGGTATTTGAGCCAAAGCCCCGACCGCCGCCAGAACCAATGCCAACTCTGCGATGACTGCACCCATTCCGAGAACGCCAATCATAGCACCCGGTACCAAAGATGCAACAGCACTGAGAGCGAGCATGATTGCTGAGAGTAAGCCAATTCCGGCGATTCCTTTAACGAGTACATTCACATCAATACCACTCAAAGCGTCGATTACCCCGTCGAAGAAAGCCATCAATAATTCAACACCGGCTTTAATCAATTCCGGAAGCTTCGTTGTGATAGCTTGAATGATTCCGATTAGAATATCGAATAACTGCTCCACGATGGTCGGTGTATGCTCAACCAGAGCCGAAAGTACGCTGTCAATCAAGACAAACAGTCCATCCACAACTGCCGGAGTAGCCGTAACCAACGCCTCGACAGCAGCAAGAACCAATACGGTAAATGCCTCGGCAATAGCCGGTCCTCCATTCGCGATTACACCAGCAAGAGAAAGAATTCCTTCTCCAATTGCTTCAAACAGTAATGGAATCAGACTAAGAATACTGGATACTGCCACCACAAGGGATGCCGCTCCCGCTGCCCCTGATACTGCCAAAGCAGAAAGTCCAGTAGAAAATGCGAGAATACCGGCACCTGCGGCCAGACACCCTACCCCTAATACAGCAATAGCGGCTGAAAGTCCGAGAATAGCCGGCGTCAGCGGTCCTAACACAACTCCAGCAACACCAAGTACAGTGAAAGAACCAGCTAGTGCCACCAAGCCTTTGGCAATGCTCTCCCAAGACATATTTCCCAATGTCTTGATAACTGGAGTAAATACAGCCAGTGCTGCGGATACTGTGAGAACAGCCGCCGCACCCGGAAGTGCTCCTCTCATCGCATTGAGTGCCACAACAAGAATGGTCATGGAACCGGCAAGGGTCACTAAACCTCTGGCGATTTCTTCCCAAGACATTCCACCCATATTTCGGACCGCTTCACCGATGATGAGTAATGCCGCACCAACTTCCACCATTCCAGTCGCTTTCGACATCATTCCCTTCGGAAGAAGATTCATCGCAACTGTTACAGCCGCCAAAGAACCAGCCATTGTTGTAAGACCTCGTCCAATCTCTCCCCAGGACAAGTTTCCCATCTTTTCTACTGCTTCTCCAAACACAAGCATGGCTGCTCCAAGAATAGTCATTGCTGTAGCTGTTGAAATCACATGCTTCGCATTAGCCGTAACTTTGGTGAATACTGCCAGTTCTGTAAGAACCACTGCAACCGCAGATAATCCCTTCAAAAGACTGGAAATATCCAAAGTGCCAAATGCTCCAACTGCATCCGCCAGAATATTGATGGATGCCGCAAGAAGAACTAAACCGGTTCCTTTCAGAACACCCATCCCATCCAAATCCGTAGTTTTCAGGAATAACGCCAGTTCGGTGCAAAGAACGCCAACTCCAATCAGACCTTTCGCCAAAGATCCTGCATCTAACGCTCCCAAATCTTCAACTGCTCCCACAAGCACTCGAATCGCTGCTGCAAATACTACCAAACCAGCAGAACCTTTTATTAGCCCTTTCGATGTTTTGGAAAGTGCTGTTGCAGACGTCACCAGAATAGCAGATAACCCAGCAACGCCGACTAATCCTTTCAGAAGTCCATCCCAATCCAAACCGGATAATTTCTGCACTGCTCCGGCAAGAATAAGAACAGCAGTAGACAGTCCAATCATCGCAATAGTCAACTGCCCCATTCCTTTGATTGCTACGCCATTCATTATCTTTTCAAAAATAGCCATAGAGCCAAGCAACTCAACAAATAGAACACTCAAAGCACCTAAGGAGGCGTTCAGTTTCCCCGAATCGACAAGCGATAATGCAACTATTGCCGCTGTCAAAATCGCCATCGCACCAGCAATTTTAAGAAGAGTTCCAGCTTTCAGACTTGATTGCCATGCTTCTAAACTTCCCTTGACTCCATCCAAAATATCTTTGAACGAACCAAGTATTCCTCCGCCATTTTCTGTGATTTCCGATAAAGAGTTGATAAACTTCTTCACTCCAATCAGAATTGCAGAAAACAATCCAGTATTGATCAAGTCCAAAATCGGATCAAAGCTCGCAGTATCAAACGCTGTGAGAATCGCTTCTCCGAGGTTTCCAAATGCGTTCGCAACAATAGAACCCAGCTTCGATAAAACAGGAGATGCCTTCTCGACAATCCCGATAATCCCTTCAAATGCCTTCTTTACCAATTCGCCTAATTCTACAAACGGTTCAAATCGAGTCTGTACCTTGTCCGCAAAATTATCGAGTCCACTGGTATCAACATTCGCAAATTCGCTGAAAGCATCCGCAATTGTTTTTACAAAAGTCTTCACACCATCAGCAATCGGTTTCAAGAAATTTCCAATTCCTTCTATGGCTTTGTTGAACGCATCAGATGATTTAATAGCTTCATCAATGCCGACAATGAAATCTCCGATTCCCGCTGTAAAGCCAAGAATACCATCCCCTGCCGGAGCCACATAACCAATCAAATCGGCAAATCCGCCAACTAGTGCTTTAATTCCTTGAAGTCCGATATCAAATAAAGCGAATACCCCTTTGAATGTTCTCTTCAGGTTATTCGCCGTTTCTTCACCTATTTTGAATTTTTCTGTAAGTTCTTGTAGCCCGACTGTAAGATTGTAAAGCTGTTCTCCAGTCATTGGGGGGAATACCTCTCTAAATGCTTCTTTAACCGGCTTTACAATATTCAAAACACCTTCGAAGGCATTTCGTACAGCTTCAATCAGTGCAGTTCTACCTCCAAGCTCTTTCCAATCCTGTAACATTTTATTTCGTGCTTCAGCGGAAGCATTTACCATGTTACCCAAGGAATTACTTACTTCGGTTAGAAGCTCTTTTGCCTCTTCGAAATCACCAATGATGATTTCCCAGCTTTGCGTCCATCCAGACTGAACCGACTCTTTCAGTGTATCCCACAACTGTGTAAATGTTTTTACTTTCGTAGCTGCATCCAGTGCTGTTTTGGCAAGTTCTGTAATTTCTCTAGCCTGTTCCTCTGTATAACCCTGCGCAATAAGATCTGCTTCGGAATAGGCTCCCGATAACTGAGTCAATGTTTCAGTCAGAACTTCTGTTGTCAGCCATTCGCCTTCAGTCAAAGATGCTCGGAATGAGCCATACTTTTCAATCATTGCATCCATGTTGACGCCAAAATGTTCAGCAGTTCGTTTCAACGCGTCTTGAAATAACTGACCGCCCATTCCCGCATTTACAACGGAGTTCCAGTCTTGCAAGCTAACTTTTCCCGCCGCAATCGCCTGTGAAAGCTGATACATGGCAGTGCTTGCCTGCTGAGCATTGGAACCAGAAACCGCTGCCAGGTTCGCAATACCTTTGATAGAGGTTACTGATTTATCCAAATCCACGCCCGCAGCCGTAAAAGTACCAATATTACGGGTCATTTCCGTAAAATTGTAAATAGTCTGATCTGCATATTTGTTCAGCTCATCAAGCGCGGCATTTACCTGGTCAATCGTTGTTCCTTTACTCTGCGTATTGGCAAGAATTGTCTGAACTGCGTTAATCTGCGTTTCGTATTCTTGGAAGCCCATCTTAATCGGATCGATTGTTAATGCCGAAACAATATTTTTACCGGCATTTAATGCGGAATTCGTAATGTTCGACAACGCCGTCATCGCCATGACTTCGAGTGCAGAGAAACGCATTTTTACTGTTTCAACCGCATTGGAAAGCGGCGTCATATTACAGTTTTTGGCTGCAACATTGACATCCTCTAATCCCTTGGAGGCACCTTTGAGATTTAAGCTTTTTTCGAGCTTTTCGATTGACGATATGCTGGTTTGAACATTCTGCTCAAATTGTTTATTATCAAATCGCATTTCGACAACTCTTTCATCAATTGTCCTGCTCATGGCTTAATAACCTCCTCCCATGCGTTATTTGCAATTTTGTCAAAAATAGGCTGGATAGCAGGATTGATGTAATCTCGCCCCTGTACCCAGCCGCCGTTTCGAGTTCCATGCCCGTATTGCAAAATAATAGCGATTGGAACTCCATTTTGAATATTTGAATTATGAAACGAAATCGTTACAGAACCTTTTCGATTCTCAATCTCGTAATACCAGGAACTCGCCGTTTCCCCAGAATCCACAGGTGTTGCAGACGCAAGGGCGGCTACTCCCTCTTTACCAAACTTATCTAAGTCTCCAATACGAACTGCCTCTTTTGCTCTTTCCAAAAATCGAGTCAGCTTGGAAAAGTCGCCCTTTTGTCTGAATTTGATCATACAATACCTACCTATCTGCTTATGCCTTTTCGATATATGCCGAATGAACAAAGCCATAGATTCTTCCATCAATTCTGATGTAATACCATCGGGAACCATCTGGAGCATTCACAACATCACAAACATCCACTAAATTCCCGTAGCCAAGTCGAGGCCATGATTTAATCAGTGGATTATTCGTTCCTGCCCATGTGCGGACATTAAGAACATCAGCGATTACCTTTCCTACCCATTGTGGTGTTTTGGTAATTACGCCATCATCTGAAACGGTTGTATCTGCATTCGGCTTGCTGGAAGACTGCTTTGTAATATATGCTGCCGCAACAAAACCATATTTTTCGCCTTTATTTCCTGTGATTTTAATGTAATACCAAGGATCTCCATTTTTATCCTTCACCGTTTCGCAAACACCAACTTTAGTTCCCTGCGAAAGTGTCGGATAAGATTTCAACTGTGAATTTTCTGTTCCTGCCCATGTGCGAACATTCAGCGTTCCTGTATTTACCACTCCGTACCATGCTACATTTTTGCTCAGACTTCCGTCTCCAGATGCCGGCGGTGTAACCGGGTTACTTGGAGTGGTTCCTGCACCGCTGTATCTTGGTCTTGCATACCCCCTGATATTTCCATTTCCAACAGAAATAACACGCCTTGCAACGGCTTCTCCTTTATTTCCTTCGATACAGGTAATCTGACCTCCAGAAACACTCTCTACAAAACCGATATGATCTGAGTATCCGTTATTTGGCTGATAAGACTGACCCCAGTTATAGAGGATAATATCGCCAGGTTTCGGCACAATTGTTCCGTCTTCAATCCAGATTCCCATACTCTGAAAAATCTTAACGTGTTGTTCGCATCCACATTCTCGTCCAATCAAATCTGAACATTCGGCTTTGATTCCGGCTGCTGATACTGTAGTATCACACCATTCGTCATGATACTGTACTGCGTAACCTCTCGGAAGGGGTTTTACAGAATTGTATAAATCGATAATCTGTCTGAATTTTCCGTTTACTTCGTTATAACCCAGCCAGCTTCGCATCACATTCAACACATCTTGTGCTGTTTTTCTCATCTGCTCTTCCTCCTGTTTTTCTCCAAAAAAGTAATTCATATCTACATTTCCGTTAATACCAGGAACCTTACCACTGCTTGTATATTGCTGATATGTGCATTTCACATCTGGATTACCGGTATAATCAGCAAGCCATAATATATACTTGTCCAATGTTTCTTTGTCATACATATTCTGGTAATAATCCAGATTTGTATATACTCCAGCTTTATAACCCTGACTCTCCACATAGGAACAGAACGCTTTTGTGAAAGCAATACATTCTGATTTTCCTAATGTAATTCCCTGCTCAGCCGCTTTCTTAACAGTGTCATATTCAAAATCAAAGAATACGATCACATCTTTTCCCAACCCAGCTTTCCGCATGTTTGCAATACAAGAAGCCGCTTCTTCTTCCGCTCCAACTGTGGAAGTTGCGTAACAGAAATGATAAACTCCATGAATCGGAATGCTATTTCCTTTACAACCTTGCACATATTCCAAAAATCGTTTGTCAATTGTCATCCGGTATCCTTCCCTGAGAATTACGAATTCTACACTTTTGGAAACTTTAGAAAAATCTACTTTTCCCTGCCAGTAAGAAATATCAATTCCTTTCTTCATCTTCTCACCCTTTCGTGTTCCATTTTTTCTTTCGAGCCGCATTTAATGCCGCATTTCGTTTCATAATTTCTCTGCGGCTATGTTTCTTCGGCGGTCTGCTCTTTATATCACAGACTCTTATCAGCGTAAAAAGTTTATTGAGATGCCATTTCTGACACTCAAACGGAATGTTTAAGACGATCATCCAATAGTAAACAAGTTCAGCCGTAATTTGCTCTTTGCTTCCAGGGCTTTTCTTCTCCTCAAAAAACTGAGTAGCCGTCATTGGAAGAGCAATATATCGATTAACTTCATTGATATTACTGTTTGTCAGATAGTTGTAAACTTCCGGTTTCACATTCTGTGTAAGAGTCATGCATTTTACATAGTCAATGGTTTCTTCTAATGTTTTTTCCTGCTTTGTCAGAAATGGTTTATTCCATCTCGATTCCCATTTTGAAAGAGAAACAAGAGAATGCTCCAATTGCAAGGTCTGAGCCTTTGTGTAAACAAACTCTTGCTTCGCCTCATCCCAAAATTCCGTGGATGGTATTGTGATTCGGAGCATCTCTTACCTCCCTTTAGTTCTGAGTATTTGTGGAAATCATCGGAGTTGCAGCAGAATTACCAACGTTCATTACTGCGTTCACAAAATCCGCTGCTGCCTTATCGTTTGTAACTAACTCTTCAAACAAGATCTCATAAGCAGGTGATTCCATAAAGGATCTGGAAATCTCCTCAGACTTCATAAAGCGACGACCATCCTCGCTCTTTACACCGTAAGCCTTCTTAATAAGATCCTCGAAGAATTCCATAATCTGACCGCCATCAGCACCGGCACCAATACTTTTAAGCTGTACGTCATAGCCGCCCTTCACACTTGTCTGCATCTTGACAATTTCCGGCTTTGACAGATGAAAATAAAAATCCTCTTTTCTTTCAACGCCGTTCAGATCAATATAGGGAATAGTTTTTTTCAACATAATTTTTTCTCCTTTCAAATAAAAAGAAGCCCCGCACATTGAATACGAGGCTCCCTGTAATTTATTCTCTTTCCAAGGTCAGTCCAGAAAGACCATAAGTCTTCTCAATGCTTTCCTTGTCATGCGTGATTGTTACCTTAATACTCTGAGTATCCTTATTCTTGATAAGGAGTACGATGTTTCTGTCTTCGTCAAGTGTAACCGGTCCTTTTGTTCCGCCTACGAGTTCAACAACTGTTTTGGCTTCAACCGGCTCTGTATCTATCTTGATCGCCAAGTAATTACCTGACTGCTCTGAAACATTGCTACTGAAACCAACATAACCGTCGATATACTTCAGAGTGCCTGTCACCTCATTATCAGCGATAACCACATCTCGCTGTAATTCATTAACTGCTTTTCCAAGCAAAGTAGCCTTTCCGTCTTCAGGCTTAACAGAAAGGCTTATTAAGGGTTTTCCTTTGACATAATCTCGATTACTTCATCCGGTAACGGAAGTCGTGGCTCAACGCCATCATCTCCTTCTGGAGAAGTCGGATCTTTACCATAAAGAATTTCTTCCAACTCAGCTAAATTCTTAGCATTTACTCTGGTAGAATCGAAAGTAAGAATAGCTGTTGGCTTGATTCTCTTTCCTTCAATCAGTTTTGAAATCTCCGCAGGAGTTGTACTAAACTCCCAAGAAAGTGCAATAGGTTCCGGGCTGTCATTTTTGGTCTGATAACCTTTCTCTGAAGGAGAAGCCAGACATCCATACACCAGATGAAGTTTATAACCATAGTCATCTGAATCGACATCATTTCCCAGAATGGTACGATAAGAAAGACCAAACTGTTTTCTACTCTGCTGCCCCGCAAACACACCTGGAGCAATCTCTACAGAACCGTCACATTCTGCGAATTCATCCGGATAAGTATATGCTTCAATTGTCCCCCCAAAATCTTCTGCCGACATCATATTCAGATATTTGATGTTATCAGCATAGATCGGCGAAGGTTCTGCTCCAGACGGACTCTCCGTCACCGCACTCAGACCATTCCATGCAACACCCTTGTTGTATTTTCCACCAGTCTGAATCGGATAAAGAACTCCATGATCACAACCGGTTTCGTAAAACCGTTCTCCAACTTTATCCCAAACAAGTTTCATTGAATTATTCCTCCAATCTTAAAAATATACATTAAAAATATAGTGGTTCAGATTATCTTTTTTGAAATGCCGGTCAAACCGGCTCATTGGTAAATTCGTTACTTTCTGTACAAGGTTCGTATCCGGATCTTTATCGATAACCACAATGGTATATCTTCGCTTAGATAAATATACCCCGTCGTTTGCATATGTCTTATCAATATCATCAAGACTATATACAATGGCGGGGTAACTCATCTTAACAGATTCTGGCGGCTGAAAATAGCATCGACATCTTTCACCTTCTATGGGACAAGATAAAATCTCGCACAATAGTCCATGAAACTTGATTCGTCGGTCAATCATTATACACACCTCCTACTGTCAAGATCAAACGCGGATACTGAACTTCGACACTGGAAATTTTCCATTTAGCTCCCATAAACTCGACATACCGCATTGCATGAAAATTCTGATAGGCAAAAGGATCGGCTACAATACTGATTTCGTTTGAAATATTGACGTCGTCATTGAGCTTATCGGAAGTTTGATACCGGCTGGTATTCCGAAGCAAATCTCCAAAATATTCCCGTTCAGTAATTTCATCATCCCAAACACCCGGACGAATTTCCATTCTCACAGCATAGCCGATTTTTCCATAAAATTTTGCCATTTTGAATTTTCTCCTTTATTTTCCCTCTAAAGTCAATCCAGTAAGTTTATAAGTCTTTGTAGAAGAGTTGCCCTCATTGTTTACAGTCACCTTAATACTCTGAGTATCCTTATTCTTGATAAGGAGTACGATGTTTCTGTCTTCGTCGAGTGTAACTGGTCCTTTTGTTCCGCCTACGAGTTCAACAGTAACAACTGCATCCTGAGAATCGGAATCCACTTTCAAAGCAAGATAGTTTCCTTCTTGCTCAGAAACATTGCTACTGAATCCTGTGTACCCGGTAACATGTTTTAGCGTACCGGTAATCTCAGCCTCTCCGACAACAACATTCTCCTGTAACGAATCTACTGTTTTCCCGAACAGATTGGCTTCCCCATTTTCGGGATTAACGGAGAAGCCGATTAAGGGAGGTCAGTTACATCCTCTTCGATTGCAATGGCAGAGTACACTCTGGTCAGAGCACCGGAACATCTGGTTTCCAGAAGGGACTTCTCCTGGTTAAAGTCGATATCAAACTGTGTGAAGTGGGTAACTTCGCCGCCCTTTGTGGCACCCAGAGAGTAGTCATTCAGGTTCGTAATGATAGCAAGCAGTTTCTTGGTCTTGCTGTCGTCCGTCTTACGGGTCTTGCCCTCAAACTGCTCAGCGGTAAGAATCTCACCAACGTTAAAAGCAGATGCAAGTTCCGCCTTGGAAGAGTAGATTCTGCGACCATTCATGTCACGAGCCAAAAGCATCACATTAAGCATATGCGGTGTGATATACATATCTGGTGTACCAGTTCCCTTGTAATTCTCTCTTGCATACAGAACCGCATTGATCATAGCCTCGGCGAGAATATAATTTTCACCAAAGTTTGCACCTGTATTGGTTCCCTGAAGCTCTTTCTTTGCGGCTTCTACATCTAAATCTGCATGGATGGTGTACAAATCGTCGTCTGTCCAAATAGGTCTGATTTTATCCGGATCAATTTTACCCTCGTCGCCATCTTCACGACCGTCTCCCAGCATCATTGCGATTGCCAGTTCCTCGTTGAGCATCAAACGATCGATATCATAGAGATACTTAACATAATCAAAGTCTGTGATATCAACAATATCGTCACGATGTAACGCATTCTTTACATAAACGGTCTGCGGATCTGTCGTTCTGCGAACCAATTTGAAGTTTCCAGCCTGTTTCTTCTCTTTACCCTTTTTATAACCTCTGGCACGCAGAGAATCGATACCACGAATATCAGTCTGGCTGGTTCTGATTCTGGAAATAGGGCTCTTATGTACTTTTCTCATCACATTGGAAATCCAGCCCTGATCATTGGTAATAAGCTCAGGGGCACCTGGACGAACTTCCTGATACTCAGGGAAAAGAGCCGTCACATTACCCTCGCCAGCCTGAACAAATCCACCGCTTACCGCATCATGCTGAAAACCATTCTGCTCTGCATAAATCTCAAGTGCAGTCTGGAAAGTGCCAACCTGACTGGTCTTTGCCATCTTGATAATATCCTCCTGGGCAGAATGAGCCAGAAAGCCACCCGTTTCGTTTTTCTTTTCATTGTCAAACACATTATGCTTCATTTCGGTTTTTCCTCCTTTAGAATCATCGTTTTTATCTTCGGGCTTATCCGGTTCCCCGAAAGCCTGTCCGAACATTGCATAGATTACATTTTTCTGCTTTTCGCTGAGCGTATCAAATATCTGCTCAACTGTTTCTTCATCTTCTTCCGTTTTCTCTTCAGAAGTTTTACCTTCCTGCGTTTCGGACTTCTCTTCTTTTTCATCCGCAGAATGATAAATCATAATATTCTCATCATATCCAATAATCATGCGATCTTCCGAAGCGTCACCATGCTCCATGACAGAATCAATGAATGCGCCTGGATTAGCTCCAGCCAGAACAAGGCTCAATTCATAAATAACGCCATGTACTACATTTGCTCCTGCCTGTTTAAGTTGACCGGCACAAATGGAAAGTGAACGAACATCTCCATGCTTCACTAATTTCTTTGCAGCAAGTCCAGATTCACTGTCATTGAAACTACAATAAGCGTAAACACCCTCGTCACGATTTTCCAAAACCGCATGACCGAGCACGCGATTAGGATCGGAATGGGTGTGCCCCCAAACCAGCGGAACGGTTTCTCCATTCTGGTTTTTAAACGCATCTTTTTTGATGGTTCGACCATCAACACAAAGAAGATCGTTTCTAGTAGCCCAGCCACTAAAATCATATTTCTCCATTTTGAAAATCACTCCTTCTATCAGTATTGTGCGAAAGCTATTTCTACTTCCTCCGTTTCCTCTTCTTTACTGCTTTATATTCGGAAGCTATCTTATCAAACTCTTGCTGATAAAGATCTTCATAAGTGGCATCAAGATTTTCTTTTGCTGCTTTATAAGCTTCCCTTGCAGCGGTAACGGCAGCCTTTAACTCTGCACTAACTTTTTCTCTTTCTGATTTAGCATTCGCAGAATTATCAGCCCTTTCTTCTTTGGTGTCTTCAGTAATTCGTTTCTTTTTACGACTTGCGGAAGTTCTCACCTCTTCTTTTTCAGCTTTCGCCTGCTCACTCACCTTAGATTTATCCTCGCTGGCATCATCACGAAGCTTTGCGATTTTCTCATTTCGCTCCGCTACTCGCTTTGCCCTTTCTTCTTTGGATAACCCGGATGGAATTTCTATTGCCATTAAGCGTTCAATCTCGGTATTCTTCTTTTCATCGATACGCTCTTTCTGGTCTTCTGCTTCTTCTCCAATATCCTCCAAATCAGATTTTTTACGAGAATCAACCCTACTCCTTCTCGACGAAGATTCCTCGGTAAGCTGAGCATTCAGTTCCTTTAATTTAGCTGAGATCTGCTCTCGGGTCACCTTGGCTTTTGCTCTCAGCTCAGCAATTTTTTGTTTCCGTTTTTCCTGTTCTTCTTTTACCTTTTCCTTCTTCTTACCAGAAATCTCATTTTTTGTATAAGCCCAGACTTTCTTTCCCTCATCATTAAGCTTTGTTGTGGAACGTCGCCCTTTGAGTTCTCTGGTTCTCATATAATATTCATGAGTTTTCACTGGGTCGTAATAAGGAGACGCATAGTGTTGAAGAGGTTCGTTAATATCCATTAGGGCTCCTCCTCATCATCCGAAACATAGCTTCCTATAATTTCATCAATCTCCTTTTCAAGACCGTCAAGCAGCTCGTTCACTATGCTGTCATAATCGGCTCCAGCATCACTTTCGTTGGGTTCGACATCGTAACTACCATTTGAAGGCTCAGATTTGGCCTCGCTGATATTGCTATTCTTGAGCTCATCAGCTTTTGGATCATCAGACGGTTTCATACCAATAATCTGGCGAATTTCATTTGATGTCATAATCTCATTTCTTGTGAGTTTGTCAGCAATTTCTGACAGATCAGCTACTGGTACAAGTTTGAAGGGGTCACGGAAGAACAGAATCGATTGCTTTTGAGACCTGGCTGTTTTAGTAAGGAACTTACGTTTTAATTCGTCAACGATAGCTGCAATAATCGGTTCGATGGTACGGTTATAATAATTCAACATGGTTTTCTCGTCTGCGGAACCATCCAATATACTCTGAGTGATACCCAACTGGCTATAAAGCATACTCGTCAAGTATTCAATCTGCTTCATTAGATTATTTTCCACAGAACGATTCAACTGTGTGATCCGTTCCGTACCGTCGGTATATGCGATACCATATTTAGAACCGGCCAACTGACGCTCGATCTCGACACGCCTCTTCTCAGCCTGTTGACGCCTTGCTTCTGTTTTTATTACATAGGGAAGCTGAATAATCAAATCAAGTTTTCCCGAACTGCTTTGCTCATCAACAACATCCAACAAATTCAACTTCCTTATCAAACGCTGCATGGTTGAATTGGGCTCGTTAATAACTGCATAAAGCGGATTTTCGATAATTGCTATTGTGTCTTTAGGGACTACAATATCTTCCTTTAACCCTGTTCGCTCGTTATAGACCCTCACCTTAACATGACTCGGAAACCATTCCATAATTTTTCCAGTTCTCATCGATTCGATTTTATACGAACCGGTAATATCCGGATCGTCATCAGTATCTACCGGAACAATCGCTACACATCCTTCATCAAGCATTGACAAAACAATATCTTGAAGAAAAGCCCTACCAGTCTGATCAATATTGGCTGATAGATTTAAACAATCATTCAATCCCGATGAAATTTTTTCAAGAAATCTTTCCGAATCATCTAAACGAACATGCTGAATACTGATTGAAGCACAATCCAACGCAATCCGATTATATACAGAAGTAACAATAGATCTCTCATTACCTCTTGTAAGCCTCGGACGATCTGGTCTGTATGAATATCCAACTCCTATGTCTCTATAGTAACTTGTTGGATCTCTGTTTAAAAAAGCGTTCCAGGCATGTTTAATCCTGGAACCAATTGTAACTTCCATTTTGAATTCGTCACCTCCTTATTCAAAAGCATCTCGATTTAATTTAAAAGCAACGAACGCATCCATCATCGCTGCTACGGCATCAATCTTTGCGTCGTATCTCTTTTTCAATAATTTTCTATTTCCATTCGTGTCTTCCATGACAATACAATTCCCCATCGCAAAAGTCATAAGTTCTTCATCAAACAGAAGCATCCGCTCCTCTGAAAGTTTCTTTAACTCTCCCAATGGAACGGATTCTGTTTTAGCTCCCTGTATCACTTTTTCAATTCCAAACGGTCCGTTTTCAGAAGACCATCGCTCAATAAATTCCTTTGCGTTATACGGGTCATATCCCAGACATCGAACATCGTATCCAAATTCAGTGATATGATTATCCAAGTCCTCATACACTTCCATCATATCGAGAACGGTGCCTTCAAGAACAATCAAGCTCCCTTCTTCCATAAACTGATCGTATTTAATTCTCATTGCTGCTGGAAGTTTCATCAGAGTTGATGAAGAAATGTAGTTTCTGGTTTTGATTCCAAAAGAACCATTTGATAATGGAAATAAAAATGTAAAAGCACAGAAGTCATCACCTTGTGATAGATCAATGCCCAAAGAACACGGCATCTGCCAATAACTTCTCTTTTTATGAAGAAGTGTTTCTTCATATGTAAAATAATAGGTATAACCTTCCATCGGTAAACCAAATCTTTTTGCCAAAATATCGTTTCTCGCGGCGGGAGATTTTTCAGCTCTCTCCACATCAAGCTGATATGTTTCATAGCTTACTGTTTTACCGATATTGGGGTTCGCCTTCAACCACATATCTGGATTTCCAACTTCATCAATGGAATCCAATTTATACCACCAAATAGACACATGTGGATTAACATACTCCCCTTTGAGGATGTCTAGTAACTCCATTTTGATGGTATCGCCTGCTCCGTTTCTTACAGTTCCCTCAGAACTCGTAGCAACGATAATGTAGTCATCCAGCTTCGATGCACCTTGTTCAAGAGCACCAACAACATCTTCTCTCGTGTCTCCTGATAACCACTCGTCCACTGTGGAAATTTTAGGACGTAATCCCTGAAGCTTTGCTATGGACATCGGTCTTACTTCCAAAAGCGAACCAGTGAGAAAATTCTCAATACCTTTTTTGGTAGAAGCAAGCTTCATTCGCTTCGCTTTAGAACCGGTTGTATTCTGCAAAGAACCTTCTGTGAGGAACCGGAATAAAGGACCTCGTGATCGAGTAATTGCTGTACGGAATGGCGACATTACTTCATCAGCCTGTTTCATTGTAGGCGCAGTTGTAACTTGATGTGTTGTAGAAGGATCAATGTTTAATCCATATGACTGAATACATGTGTCATACAAAGATTTTGCAGCACCACGCCCCACAATAAGATATTGCTTTTTTATCAATCGCTGCTTAATCCTTTTATTTACATAACGCCCACCATGCCCATCGGAACTTGGCTCCCATACGCTCCTCTCAACAAAGTAATACCATCCATAAACCTGCTCTCCCCATAATTTAAACGAATCAAGCAGATTCAAGTCAGAACCATCCGTCAATGTCAGTTCCGATTCACAATAAGCAATCCATCCCTCGACCGCTTGATCGTCGTAATAAATACCTGGATTAGCTATTAAATCATCAACTCGATTCATCTCCATAGAGATTTCTTTGCAAACGGGTATCTCCCCTCTTATTACGGCATCTCGAAACATGCCGTAGTATTTGGGAACGGCTGTGTTTGATAATGCCATAATAATTAAATCACCTACTTGCCTGTTGCTTTCTTAATAGCCGCATCAATACCTTTCGTCATGTATTTTGATACATAATTGGTAGCGGTCTGCTTTGCAGCATTTGTCAGAACATCCTGAACAAATTTTCTTCCAACTGAAATTTCTGAACTGGTTAGCTGCTTGTACTGCTTTTCCATCTGGAGACGGTTAATCTTTGAACGAAGTTCTGAATCAGACATCTTTTTTATTTCATCAGAACTTTCCGTTTTACCAGCTCTCCCATTCGCTCTTGTAAGCTGTGCTGGTGTCCTACGAACTCCCCATTTCATTCCGAGGATTCCATAATGTTGCAGCATTTCTTCATCACTCATTTTGAATTTCCCTCCTTTGCAATGTAAGATGTTATTCCATTTGCTTCGTTTCCGGTTTCATAATATGGGACTTCTGTTATCACAATGTTTCGCTCAAGAATCTTATTTTCTGTATCCAATGTCTGAGAATCGAACGCTTTCGGTGTTATCTTGTATTCACCATCGTATGATTCATGATCTTCCGATTTTTCGATATCAGTTTCCGCTGCTACATTTAATCGCCATTCCGCTTCAGCAATCATCTTTTCCATTGAGGCTATTACCGCAGAACTCAAAGGGGGATCAAATAGCAATTTTACTTTCATATGCATATAAGATTTTACTAACTGTAGCTTTGTTTCATCAGAAATAAATTCTTTCCACGTGGAAGTTTTATCTCGAATAGAAAATCCTGATGGCGGACCAACGCCAAGTTGAGTCAAAATCATAAACACCGAATTGATATGCATGATAATATCTGAATCGAAGTGTTCATACTCTTCTGTAATACCAAGCATTTTTTTTATTGATGTAAGTACGCTTTCCATAATCTCCATAATCTCCTCTCCATCAACGTTTCCAGGGACATGTATCATTTCTGCTTCGAACAATAGGTTCTGTAATGAGAAGACTTTCGTCTCCGTAATGAATGGCATTATGTGTTGTAAGAATTGTTGAGATGAGATATTCGGGATTTAAAAGGAAATCGCTTCTTTTTAAAATATCCTCTACGGAAATTGGATTCATATGATGAATCAATATTTTCCCATATATTTCATGTCCTTCTATTCCAAGATCGCATCCATTATCTCTCACAATCACAAAATCACGAACTGACTTCCATTCTGTAGACCGATAAAAAATCTGATTCAAATATCGGTCAAATCCAAAAGTGTCTGTCCCGACAACTCCGCCTAAACGAAGATACTCGTATCGTTCTTTAAAAGTCTTCAATTTTGATAGTTCTGCATATGTCCTAATCATCGTCGTTACCCTGTCCGCTGTATATACGAAATGCATTGATGGCATCTTTATAGAGATCTTTAATTTCGTCAGTGGAATCAATAGCCCTCACTTTTGCCCTGGCTAAATTATTCTCTTCTGCTAGTCGTTCTTGTTCTAGCTTTTCTCTGGAAGATCCTAATTTCAGATAATGCGTAATGACTTGAGAAGAAGCAGTCCCCTCCAGTAATTGCTTTTCAGCCAAGTCAACAGCCAGAGAAATCATTTGAAGTTCTCTTGCTTCCGGAGTCAAAGCAGGGCGAATCTTTTTGGAAGAGCTTGTCGATTCGGAACTCTTTACTTTTCTAGCCATTTACTGTCTCCTTCCCATGTGTTTTTCAATAGATTCATAAAAGTTTTCTGGCAGTATTTAAAAGAACCCACAAAGCTGACTGCAACTTTTTTACCGAAAGGAGAAAAAAGAGTAAAAAGAACCACAGCTTATTACTTAGTCAACCTTATGAGCTCTGTTAAATACTGCCGGAAGGTAAAAACATTCTCCGAAAAATACCCCCGGGGAATTTTCAAAGACCGCCGCGATGACGGAGGGGGTGCATTTTTTGCGACACCCCCCCTATACCATTACACCGCAATATGATTATGTTTTTTGCACAACTTTTTTATAGATATTCCGAAAATCATATTTCAAAATTTCATCAATTGCTCGTTCATTTTCCAACTCATTTTCTTCTTCTGAAAGTTGATCGGATGTTCTCGCAATTCTTCCAAGATACGAACATGTATGATAACCTTTTTCCTCATCGAACATGAACCATGAAGTGAACTGTTCAAATGGATCAAAAGGATTATCAACAGTTGTAAGCATACATTTGCTTGCCATTTTACTTTGTTCACTCCTTTCCATTCAGATACTTCGACACTGTAGAACTCGATACACCTAAAGCTTCTGCTATCTCAGCAGTGCTATAACCCGAAGCATTCAAGGCTGCGATTCTATTTGCTTTTGCTGGGCTTAGTGTTGTTGTCACACGAGGCGTGGCTCTTTGTCTGACAGTATCTATGTTTGTGTTGTTAAGAATCTGGGTAAGTTTATTCTCGCTAATAGCTCCCGCTTGAATTGCTTCCCATTCACGATCTGTAATCTCGATAGGCGTTCTCTTTGCACCAACAGCGGTACGAGCCGCAGTAAGAGCCTGTTGATTAGCCTTCTTGATTTCGGCTTTTGTCATGTCTGGGTTGTCTTTCTTTTTAGCAGCCACAATAGAATTAGCCATGGTCTGTGCCTGACGTTCTCTAGGGGCATTCTTTAAAGCAACATTCAACTTTGACATAAGAGAGTCCACTTCAACTTGATAAGTCTGTTTTGCAGAAGCGGAGTAAGCTATTTTCCCACTACTAATCATCTCCTTACGAGCCTGATTAGCCAGGGCCTTCATGGTATTAGCATAGTCCGCATACGCCTCTTCCTGAGGAGTTCCAGATGAAAGTGTCCGAGCATCTCTGGTTTCTGCCATCTTGGTACTCTTCTGAGTTCGTACCTGGGTTCTCCCATTCTTATCCACATACTCCTCTCGAACAGTCTTCCAGCTTTGCTCACCGGTTTCTTTATCGATAATCGGACTTCCTTTTCTTTTTAACACTGAGGTTTCAGACTTTGCTCTTGAAATCAACGTAGCAGCTCCACCATAACCATCATCATTTTCATGAGCCTGGTATTTTTTCTTCAGGGCTGTGATTCCATTATCTTGCTCACTCTTTTTATAATCGAGTTTATGCTTCTCGGCATCGATAACAACCATACTATGGCGGACCGCTCTTGCTAATTCATCCTGAGTAGCTCCTTTTAACGTCATGTCAGTAATCAGATTTGAAATTTTACCCATTTCTGTCTGAGTATTATTCATAATCTTAATCTTCTGACCGCTTTCGTTATAGTAGTCACCACCCTTTTTGACTGTTCCATACGCCATTTTAGGATCGAATCCCTCAAGACCTTTCAACTGTGGAGTCGATGTGATTTTCACTCTACTATTGGATGAGTTGCATGGAATGACCATAACGGTATCACCATCAAAATCTGCTCCAGAAAGTCTATCTGCTACTTTTTTATTGATTCCGATGGCATCCGCCGGCGTGTTCCCAAGAACTCTTCTTCCCTCAGCTTGTTTGTTGTTTACTGTCAGAACGGGAATCTCAAAGGTTCCTCCATGCGGATAACGAACTAAAGCCACAGTTTCTCCATTCTTATAGTTCGGAGCATAAACTTCGTTATCTTTAATAGAAGTTAAAGGAAGAATAACCTGATACTTCTGACGAGGAAGAGCTGCCGCTTGTAAATGGACTGCCGCTGCATCGCAATCATCAGCAAAAGATTTTAGAAGAGCTTTCTTTACAGTCGGATTAGTCAAAGAACAAATCTCATCAAATTCTGATTGCTTATCTGCTGCTGCCAGATTAAGTTGTTTCTTAATTAAGGTTCGACTCTGTTTAGATAAGAACTGTGATGGAAGTTTATCCGCCCATTCTCCCCAGTCTCCTTCTTCCGCACGCTTATTTATTAGTGAAAGCTGCTTCTTACCATTCTTATCATAGTAATAGCTCTGACCGCCTTTCACAGAAGTCGGGTTGTCGGGATCATTAACGCCTTCTTTAATCAAAGAACCAAACGGGTTATCCGGATCATCTTTGATTGGTTTTAAAACATCCATTTTAGGAGTTCCTTTTTTCTTATTGGTGTTGAACACAACATCTACACCATCCGGCAAGTCATCGGAATAAACCGCCATACCTTTAATGTAATGACTTCCGTCAACCAAAATTCGTACCTGTGCATAATGCGATTCTCCCAAAGACAAATCATCAACACCTCTACGAATTTCAACAACTCCATCTTTCAATTCACCGCCATCTTCGGAATAGCGAATTTGAAGTCGCTTAGAATCCATACTTTTCGGATAAACAAATTTAGGATCGAAGGTTTCTCCATCATCGTGGGACACATAATCTTTCAAAGAATTGATATTCTCAAAATCATAAATTTCTTTATGCTCTGTTCCAGGAGGACAGATTACCCGAAGAGTAGTCTTTTTACCCGGATTTGTTATCTGATCCACTCTACCTCCATAAACAGGATAGCCTTCCATCTCCAACATATAGAGAGCTTCATTCAATTTCTCTTTTGAAATGCCAAGTTCTCTTTCTACACCTGCACCGACATCGATCATACCTTTTTCATCAATTTGCTTTTTGATAAATTCAGCAGTGGTCTTCGCCTGGTTCATGCGAACTTCGGAATTTTCATTCAGTAAAGAACGAACAGATGAATCATTTGCAAACCCCATCTCTTTTGCAATTTCATTTAGACTTAGTCCGTCTTCCCTAAGAGACTTCGCCCTTGCCACATCCAGTGCACGCCTCTCATCTTTCGCCAATGATTTCTGTGTACGATATTGTGTGGTGGTTAATCCCATAGCTTTTGCAATTTCCGTATCACTCATTCCCTGGCTCTTCAACTCATCTATTCGACTAAGAAAATCTCCACTATGCTGATATGGATTTTCACCAGAGCCCCATGGATAGCGTCCAGAACGGCGAGGCATTCCATAATGCATTAAAATTTCTTCCGCAATTGGATTCATAATTTAGCCCTCCTGTTCTTTGATTTTGTTAATTACTTTGTCAAATGTAATAATTTTATCCATGATTGGAACGATGATTTCTGCTGTTGGATTTTCATATAAAATCTGATTGCTCTGATAAATTCTCAACTCTATGTCGATATCAGCCGGTTTAATTTTATACTCCAAACAAAAAAGAGCCGCATATATTTCAAGCTGCTCCATGTGTGCTGGAATGACACCTGTTTTTAAATCGTGAATACGAAGCATCCGATTTCGAAACACGATTGCATCGGTTGTACCAAAGCAATTCTCCGAATAAAACAGGGGTTGCTCTGGAATCATTTTAAAACCAATGGCATCATTCACATACATATTTAATGTTTTCTGTGATTTTGGAAGTTTTTGACCGAGAGTAATACATCTCGCTGCAAAATCGTGAAGTTCAGTTCCTTTTTGAGTTGCCAAAAATTTTGAATATGACTCGGCAACTTTGGATTCATCATAATTGATCCAATGATATTTACTCGCACCAAGAAAGGCGTGTTGCCCTTCAAGAGCGGAATGCTTGTTGAAGATCATATAACACTTCCTCCTTATTCTCCGGACAAATAAATCTTGAAAATGACATCTCATTCATTCGTCCAACATAATATTCTTGATTTGGTTGTTTCTTGGCGCGTACACTTTTTTTACATTCTAAGGTGGCCCATTTATCGTTATAAAGAATTAACAAATCAGGAATACCCTGAATATGACTGGCATCGAGTTTTGTAACTATGCAGCCTTTGAACATTCTTTTTAACTCTTGAATCAATTTGTTTTGAAATTCACTTTCAAGCATAGATGAGCCTCCTTTCTCCAAAATAAAAGAGAGAATGGCTGTTTTAACCCTCTCTCTTCATAACAGTCTATGTTTTTTTCGCGCGCAAAAAAATACCAAATGAAAATAAAAAAGACAGGGACTCGTTAAAGAATCTCTGTCTCACTTAACCAATATTCAATTTTAACTATTATTTCTGAGATACCGTATCAATATCCAGATTAACCATAATCCACCAGTACATAACGTGAGTATTACATCCAATATCAATCCGGCTGTACTCCTCTTCTTTTTTCCGCTTTTACTCATTTGGCATATCCTCCCCTATTATTTTTTCTTTGTTATTTCTTTTAAAGATTTTTGTCACGCTCTGTTTTGTCCTTTTCGCAACAACCGAAAGATTTTCTCTAGTGCGTTCCTTGGATTCTTTTTTGTTGCGTTGCAGTTCGTCAAATATTTTTTGACTTTCAATAATAACTTCATCTGGTATGTATCTTAAACATACTGTCGAGCCGATTTTAACGACGGTTCCTTGTTTAGGGTTCGAACCTATAACCTGAGAATCAAAACAGTCCTTATATCGTGGATTTGCTTCCTTTATGGTTAGTTTGCTTGTAGAACTTTTTAGTCCACAATCCTCTAACATCCTCACTGCTTGTTCCAGATCTATTGGAAATCCTTTATGATATAATTCTGGTATCTTAATCTTTTCTTCTGTTTTTTCAGAAGATTTATTCTTTGCATTATTGATAGCATTTGCCACCAAAGGTGTTGCCGCGGTTGCCAAACCAGCAAGTGCACTTATGACACCGATAACATCTGTTGAACCTTTATTATTTTTATTCGTATTATTCGTTCCCAATGTATATCCCTCTCAATCAAGTAATATATGGGCAATAAAAAAGTGCGCCTCCAACAGAAGACGCACCGAAAAAATGCATCTCCCATTGTTGCCACACAATCTCGCTCCGTTTAAGGGTATGAGTAAAGAGAGAATACACTTTTTACCAAAATGAATTCCCTTAAACGAATTTGCGATATTTGATTGTGTGGCACTTATACTATACCATAAACCGTTGATAAAGAAAAGATTTTTTATTAGCTCTTGACATTGTAGGATTACAATACATGTGTTACAACTGAATAATTAAAAAGCGGAAATACCTT